>NZ_JBXEJO010000053.1:0-68076 GCF_056837965.1 Bradyrhizobium ferriligni | reverse complement strand
CTCTTCCGCTGCGACCGGTGGTCAAGGTGCATCCAGCAGCCCGGGTGCAGCAAACCCGGGCGCGACGATGAACGATCCGAAGTCGAAGGAAGGCAGTGGTAGCGGCAGCGCCATGAAGCATGAGACGATGCCGAAGGACCACATGAAGAAATAGACCGCAGCGGAACTGATCGTCGTTCGCCCGCACTCCTCAACGACCAATGGGCCGCCGGGCGTGAAATCCCGGTGGCCCATTCCCGCTAAAGCATGATCCGGAAAAGTGCGAAGCGGTTTTCCCTCGCGACAAACGCGGGACGCGTTTGCGCGGAGATCATGCTCAAACTAAGAGCTAAAGCGCGATGACGATTCTACCCAATCTCATCGCGCTTTAATGGATCATGAGGGCTGCGGCGATGCCGAACGCCGTGAGCGTTGCAACCGCCAAACTCATCAAGGTTATCGCTACAGGCCTGGGCATGAATATTAAACCCGCTGACGCAGTAAAAGGTTGCTGGTCGCCGGACATTGCCGCGTTCCGCGAAGACGACAACGCACCCCGTAGCGGCCCCGCGGGCAAGGATCCGGATTCCCGGGGGTCAGTGCACGAAAGCCAGCATCAGCGCAAAGGTGACCAGCGCGTAAGTGCTGGTGACGGTGATGCCCAAATACAGACGTTCCATTGCGGCCTCCTGACCTCAAGGCGCCGCCCCCGCGCCATCAACCTAGCGCCCGCTCCGGCGCCGAGCAGTTGGAATTCCGGGTCATGGTAGATCTACGGGACCGTCCATCCGGGCTAGCCCCTGTAAGCTGCCGGCGCCAACCCTATGGGCTTTGCGTCCGACCGAAGAAGTAACCCTCTCTTTCCAATTGCCGGCCTGTTGGGCTTGTCACCGTGCAGACCGTGAAGGTGGAGGACGGGGGCGAGGCCATTGTCGGCAAACGTCATCCAGCATGCGAACGTGGTCGTCTCCGACCAAGAGCAGGCGTCCGCGGCGCGGGCACTGAGGCCCGCAGGCGCCAGGCGGCGACATGATGTCGCCGATGCCGGGCGGGACGCAGAGGCATGAGCAATCACATCAGAAATACCGGCCCGGTGCTGGCGAGCCCACGTTGCGGCGCCAGGACCCGCTCGGGCGGCGCGTGCCGCGCGCCGGCGGTGCACGGCAAGACGCGCTGCCGCGTGCACAGCGGCGCACTGGCGCGCCAAGGACAAACCGGAACGCGCGCAAGCACGGCCTGTTCAGTAGGAAAGCGATCGCCGAGTGACGGTGGATAGCCGCAACCAGGGACGCCATCGTTGGAGTATTATTTCCCAAATAGGAAGCTCGGCGTACCGATGCTGTTCGTCACAACATGCCTTGCAGCGCTAGTATACACTGTGCGGCCGGGCCGATTCGCGCTCCTTGCCAATCAGGCCCTTTCCTACATCCACAAGAGGCCAATCTTATGGATTTCGATAAAGCGGTCGCCCGTGTCTATGAACATCTGGAAGAGGATCGCGTGGAGAGCGCGGTCATGGGCTGTCTGCGCATCGCGCGGGGAATAAAGGACCACGTCCACGCAGCGATCTTCCTAAGAGAGCTTTATCCCGACAAAAACGAAGTCGCTCGGGCCCTTTACCACGATATTTCTGGGCTGAATAAAGAAGCACAGGGCTACGTATTCAAGTTCTCGGGGGAGCGATGGCTCGAATTGCATACGGTTGACACGTTCACGTCTGATGAAGATCGCCGCAAGCCCGAGGGCGAGCGGCGCAACGTATTCATAATCAGCGCAGGTGAAATCGACGGCGAGCTGCAGCAATGGGAACGCGCCATCAACGACATGGCGCTTCCTGCCGGTATGGGTGAGTTCGATACGGCTGCGTTCACGGATCGCCTGCTGCATGAGAAGATGAGCGTACGTATGCGCATCAAAGCGCTGCAAACGATCAAGGCCCGACTTAAGACTCGATGCCTGAATTATGCGATTCAGATCGAGCGCCAGATTGACTTGCAGCGTCATAGCCAAGGTTTCCTGGAAGGCGCTCAGAATGAAGTGAATAACTTCTTCAAGGCACGCTCGGAAGACGTATTCGCGAAGCTGCAGAAAGCAACACAGCTTGCCGTGTCGGGCGATCCTGAGGAGTGCGCATTACTTCTCGCTGAAGTGCGCCGCGCCTTGAAGGCCGCAGCCGACTTCTTCTACCCCGCTTTGCCTGGCAAGGTGCGGTGCGCCGACGGTATCGAGCGGGCTATGGGCGATGAACAATACCTGAACCGCTTGCATCAGTTCGTGGCCGAACACGTTGTGCGTTCGACGTCCAAGGAAATGCTTGAAACCGAGTTAGATCACCTCACAGCTTTCATTCGCCGTCTCAATGAAATGGCATCCAAGGGGGTTCACGGCACCGTTACGTTTGCGGAAGCCAAGCAAGGCCTGATCGGCCTGTACTTCTTTCTCTTCAACTTGTGCCAGCACCTGACCAAGGAAGCCCCCGTCGCTCGCGTAGCTGAATAATGCTGCCACCAATCGCGCCGGTAGTTCCAGCCTTACGGAGGCGAGCGGCGCTGGTGCCTACCTGCCGATCTAACCGGACCGCCAGATGGCTCACAGTCTCGCGAGATCGGCGGACACTCGACGGTAGTGTCTCGGTTCAAAATTAGAGGTTATCGGCGGTAAGCACCTCAATGTCGTCAGGCTCGACTATTACATTCTGCTTTCTGGCCTCTTCAAACATTAGTTCGTGAGCGTCACGTCATGAGCCACCGAGGTTCTGGTTGAAGATGACCTCGCGGGCGTCCCCAAGCTCTTTGCGCAGCCAGAGCTGAATTCCGTTACGGTGACGGTGCGCTTAATTTCCAGTCTCGATATGGTCCGCGCATTACCGGCGCTGAACGACGCGTTGCGCGCTAGACCAGTTGGGATGCCGACACAAGGCAGGATGAGTATGGTCCAAATACAGTGTCATGCATCAATTGAATGCACTATCACCGTAATTCCAGCAGGATCCGGTGCGCCAAGGGCGAACCGGATCGCGCGCAAGCACGGCCGGTTCGCTCGCGAAATGATCGCCGAGTGGCGGCAGATTCGGACGTTGCTGCGTGACGCGCGGAAGGTGCTGGAGGGAATGAAGTAATGCTGCTTGCCCGCCCGGCTTTGTGCAGCTTGCGGCGCGATCAAGTGACACGTCCCTCATGTGTGTATGCGGATTTCAATCCGAGGCCTGCGTTATTTTCAGAAACAAATTTCCGGGCGAAATGGCCGCCCGAGTGTGTCATCACAGCGGAATTGTTTGCTCGATAGACGGCACGACCCAGGATAAATTTCATGATTGTGCGGGGACTTGTTTTTGTCATCCTCGCCGTTTTCCCGGCAGGCGCAATTGCCAGAAGCTGGTTTCTCAATGGCCTCGGGAGCAGCGGCATTTATCACATCTGGGAGTTCGGCGACGATGGCCTGGTGTCGAGCCTGACGCCGGCACTGTCGCCGCCCGATGGCGTTCTACATTTGGCGTGGCCATCCGCGATCGCGCCGGATGCGCATACCCGGCGTCTTTATGCATCAGCCTATACGACGGGCTGGTTTCAGGTGCGGCTCTGGACGTCGACGAATGGCGGCGCCTGGATTCCGCAAGGAATCGCCTTCCAGTCGGACGCGTCCGAGCCCGGTGGGATCGGCCCGGCGCAGGTGGTGTATGAGCCCGGAGCAGCCGAACCATACATGATCTATTACCTCGACCGCGCGTCGAAGCAGATCAAGCTGGCCACCAGCGTTGACGGCATGACATTCAAGCGCCATGGCGCCGTGATCACCCCCTCACTGCCGGAGGAGGCGTCCGGGCTGTCGATCAGCTATGCCTGTCGGCGCGCGAACGGTGAATATGTCATCTTCTATCACGGCTACTACAACAACACGCAGAATGCAGTCGCGCTGGTTGCCACGGCAGATAACCCGCACGGCCCGTTCACGAAAAAGACCATCATTGCGCGGCCCGATGGTTTTGCATCGACGCTTTCCGCCAATCGTCTCAATGCCACCGCCACCGCTGACGTTGCGGTGCCGCTGGGGATTCCCCTGCTGGTCGGTGGCGGCACGGCAAGACAGGAGGCCAACGTCGCAATCAAACAGGATGAGACGACGATCTGGTTCGAACGGCCGTTCGTGTTCGATCACGTTTCGGATCGTCTGGTTTCGGTCTCACGAAACAAGGTGGAGTTGTCCTACGCCCAGGAGCAACAGGACGGCAGTTGGCGCGGAGTCTTCTCGTTCTATAATCCAGACCCCGGGGTCGCTTCAGAATATACGACGGAGGGGAGCGCTCGATCCCTGACGGCGCCATGGTCGTATTCAAGAACGGGCTTTCGTTTCAAGCCATGGTATCGCGGCGGAGAAAATTCGACGGAGAACCCGACGCCGCTTCTCAGCGACGACGCGTGTTCGAGCTAGAATGGCAGGCGCATTGTGCCGCCGGCTTTGATGCTCCAGACGACGCCCCCGCTTCCGTCGTGACCGTCCACGGTTCGGCTGCGGCTGACGAGGCAGCCGCTGGGCTGACCGAGGACCATCCGCTTCAGCCCGAACTATTCGCGGAGCTGTTCCTGGAGGCCGTTGCGCAATCGAGGGCGATCTGCCAATTTCAACCTTTAATAGACGGGCGATCCATATTGCGGGCACAGGATGCGACATGCCTGTCAGCGTGAGGCCAAGACCCGGACACGGAGCGCGTGAAGACGTCTGATGCCCGAAACAGGTGAATTTCAAGAATCCGGTTCGACCGACTTGCAGCGCGCCTTCGCGCAGGCTGTCGCGCTGCATCAGCGGGGTCAGTTGGCGGCAGCAGAGAAGATCTATGAAGACATTCTCCGACAGCAGCCAAACAACTTCGATGCGCTGCATCTGTTGGGCCTGATTTCCGCGCAGACCGGCCGTAGCGAGCGCGGCGTCGACCTGATCCGGCGGGCGATCAGGCTCAACGGCAACGTCGCGGACGCGCACAGCAACCTGGGCAACACGCTGCGCGCGTTGCGCCGCTTCGACGAAGCGCTCGCGAGCTTCGATGAGGCGATCGCGCTCAGGCAAGACCTTGCGCCGGCGCTCTACAATCGGGGACTTACGCTCGCGGAGCTTGGGCGCCACGAGGAAGCGCTCGCAAGCTACGATCGCGTGATCGCGCTGGTGCCTGACCATGCGGATGCCCATCGAAACAGGGGCGCCGCGCTGAGAAAGCTGGAGCGGCCCGAGGAGGCCCTGGCGAGCCTGGACAGGGCGATTGCGCTCAAGCCCAACGATGCCGGCGCACACAACGATCGCGGCAACGTGTTCAACGACCTCAAAAGGTTCGATGATGCGCTCGCGAGCTACGACCGGGCACCGGGAATCGCCGGCGCGTGCTACAATCGGGGCAACGTGCTGGTCGATCTGGACCGTCTCGAAGAGGCAATCGCGAGTTACGACAGGGCGATCGCGCTCCAGCCCGACTATGCCGAGGCCTACAACAACCGCGGCTCGGCGCTGTTCAGGCTCAGGCATCACGACGCGGCGCTCGCCAGCATCGACAAGGCGATCCAGCACAAGGGCGACGATGCGGCTGCCCACGCCAACCGCGGCAAGGTTCTATCCATTCTGGCGCGCTACCCCGAAGCACTCGCTGCCTATGACAAGGCCGTCGCGCTCAAACCGGACCAGGCCGACATCGAAGGCTATCGTCTGCACGCCAAATCCCACATTTGCGACTGGGCCGGCTTTGACGCCGGGTGCGACCGACTTATCGAGTTGATCAGGACTCGGAACGCAACGACGCCGCCATTTCTGTTTTGTAGCGTTCCTTCATCGACCGCCGACCAGTTGCTATGCGCCACGCGATGGACCGCGAAGAATCATCCGCCGTCCTTAAGCCAGCGCTGGCGAGGCGAGCGCTACCATCACGATCGAATTCGCATCGGCTATTTCTCGTCGGATTTTTGCAACCACGCGACATCGCTTTTGATGGCAGGGATGTTCGAGTGCCACGACCGGTCGAAATTCGAGACGGTGGCAATCTCATGGTCGCCCAACGCCCCCTCGGAGATGCGTCGACGGCTGGAGGCGTCGTTCGATCGATTTGTCGAGGTCCGGGACATCAACGACGATGCGGTCGCCGACCTGATCAGACAATTGGAAATCGACATCCTGGTTGATTTGAAAGGCTTTACCGGGGGATCCCGCACCAGAGTCCTTGGCCGCCGGCCTGCCCCCATCCAGGTCAATTATCTGGGTTACCCGGGAACACTCGGTGCCCCGTTCATCGACTACATCATCGCCGATCGTACCGTGATCCCGGATCACCATCGCGAATTCTACAGCGAAAAGGTGGTCGCTCTGCCCAACAGCTATCAGGCTAACGACGACAAACGCGCTATTTCCGATCGCGTGTTTACGCGCGACGACGTGGGGCTGGCACCGACGGGCTTCGTGTTTTGTTGCTTCAACAACAACTACAAGATCACGCCTAACATGTTCGATCGGTGGATGAGAATTCTCGGCCGTGTCGAGGGCAGCATGTTGTGGCTCCTCGAAGCCAACGCCGACTCTGCCGCAAATTTGCGAAAGGAGGCGGTCGCGCGTGGCGTGGCTGCGGAGCGCCTTGTGTTCGCGCCGCGTATGTCGTTACCCGACCATCTCGCACGTCATCGCCTCGCCGGCCTGTTCCTCGACAGCACTCCCTACAACGCCCACACGACCGCCAGCGATGCGCTATGGGCCGGCCTGCCGGTGCTGACCATTCTCGGCGACACGTTTGCCAGCCGGGTCGCGGCGAGCTTGCTTCATGCGGTCGGCCTGCCCGAGCTTATTGCGGAATCGCCGGAGGCTTATGAGCGCATGGCGGTCGATCTGGCGACCCATCCCGAGAAGCTCGCGGTGCTCAAAGCCAGGCTGGCGGCCAACCGGCTAACGGCGCCGTTGTTCGATACCAAACGTTTCACCCGGCATATCGAGGCCGCCTACACCGCGATGTATGAGCGTCACCGGGCGGGCATTGCGCCGGACCATATCGTCGTCCCGGCGTGACCGTTGCTGCCCAGCTGCAGTCGCTCATCAGCGTAGTCGAGGTCGCAGACGCCGCGATGCGGATCAAAACGGCCATTTCGCGTTCGCGGCCAATGCAAGAAGCACAGCGCTCTTGGCATTGTCGGTCGCCATTCCAGCCAGCCGGTTCGAAACCGTTCGTCCAACCGTCGAGGCGGCCCTGGTCGAATGCCGTGACGAGCTTCTTTCCCGCGTTACTCGATCGCGCGACGGAGAGAGCGTTTACTGTGACAGTGCACTAGAGCATTTTCGGTTCTGATTGAATCAGAACCGAAGCTCTAGATTCTTGTTTTGACGCGTTTTCTTCACGCGAACCGGTGTCCACTTCGCTCGAAAACGCTCTAAATCGCCGACGAGGCTAAGTGCACGGCCACCGCAATTGTCCCTGAAGGTGCCCCTATGATCGCTTGCCCGACGCATTCTGCTCGTCAGCTTGCGCCCGCCATTGCTTGACGAGATCGCGTCTGCGACCGGGATAGCGCTCCTTCAACGGCTTGATGCGCGCGATCCGGTCTGCGCGGAAGGTGCGGAAATCCTTTCGCAGCTCACACCAGCCCGCGATGATCCGCCGGGCCTCGAAAAAGCCGAGCATAATTGGCCAGATGACGCGCGCAGTCTCCGCTCCCTTCGGGTCGCGATAGACGATACGGAGCTTATGCTGCTCGCGCATCGCCTGGCGGAGCATCTGAAGATCCACGGACGCAGTCCTGGGCGCCCCGCGGCTGACGTGAAAGCTCCTGTCGTCCACCCTGTCGCGCAGCTCGGCAGGAAGTACCGCGCCGATCTTGGAAAGCGCATTGTGTGCTGCGAATGCCAACCCCTCGTCCGTTTGCCGTTGCACCCATTGTACGCCCAGTGCAACCGCCTGAATCTCTTCTTCGGAGAACATTAGCGGAGGCAGGAGAAAGCCGGGACGCAAGACGTATCCGACGCCCGGCTCTCCTTCGATCTCCGCCCCCAGCGCCTGCAAGGCGGCAATGTCGCGATAGATCGTCCGCAACGAAACACCGGCCTCGTGCGCAAGGTCCATACCCGATACCGGACGCGAATGACGCCGGAGCACCTGCATGAGATCGAGGAGCCGTTCACTTTTGGACATGGAAGCAGTCTAGCACGCTCATGCCAGGAATTGGCAGTAGCCTGTCAGCCGACTGCGACGAGCCCTTTCCCGCCAATCTTCCGGCCTTTTTCGAGGTTCGTAATCAGCGTGATCGCACCGCCGAGCGGCACGGTTTCAGCAATCGGCAGCCTTAACTTCCCTTCTCCGGCTGCATCGGCAATGCCATCGAGAATGTCCGCGCGCGGCGTACACACGATAGGCTTCAGTCGCCGGTCAAAGGCCGATCGGAGAAACTTCATCGGGGTCGGGTCGATGTCCGCGAATACGCCGTTCCTGCCCGCGAGGCGCAGACCGACCGCTGTCGGCATGATGGCAGCGGTGTCATAGACGACGTCGAACCGATCACGGAGCGTCGACAGTTCGGTCTTGCGATAATCAAACACCTTCTGCAGGCCGAGATCACGAGCCCTTTGCATGGCTCCCGCGCTGCAACTGCCTGCAACAGTAGCGCCAAGCATCCTTGCAATCTGCACCGCGGCCTCGCCAACCGCGCCGGTACAGCCATTGATGAACACCGACTGGCCGCGCTTGAGGCCTGCCTTGTCTATCAGACCATTCCAGGCCGTGACGCCCGGCGTCCCGAGGCAAGCCGCGTCCGCGAAGGACACGGATTCGGGCTTCTTCGCGAGAAAGCTCTCGCTGGTGACGACCCCTTCGCCAAGCGCGCCACTCTCCTTGAGCCGCGCGAGACCAAAAACGGCATCACCCGGTTTGAAGCGGGTCACCTCGCCACCAACCGAAACCACGTTCCCGGAAAAGTCACTGCCCATGGCGCGTGGAAAGACCTTGCCCGTTATCATCTTCAGATAGCCGTTGCGTACCTTCCAATCGATGGGATTGATTGCGGCGAAGTTGACCTTCACCGCGACCTCGCCCCTGCCCGGGGACTGGGGCGCGACATCCTCGAGCTTCATGGTCTCGGGGCCGCCATATGCGTAGTATTGAATGCGCCTCACGATACGCTCCGCCGACGAGGTCAGTGGGGCTGGACCGTTGCCGCGTAAGCGGCGAACGGTGTCGCATCATAAATCACGCGCGTGGAAGCGATCTTGCCGTTCTCGACCGTGAGGTGCTCGGCCACGATGGCATTCGCCACGGGATGCGTATCCGCGTCATAAACGATCACAGCCTCCGCATCGTCGCCGAAAGCGGCGAGAAGCGTCAGCTTCTTGATCATTCGCGAAAACCCTTGATGAAAGCCGCGAAACGCCACGCTCCCGTTGAGTTCTCCGCGCGGCGAGTTGCAAACGATGTCGTCGGCGGAGATGGAGACGATCTTGTCCGCATCCCTGCTGGCCATTGCATCGAAGTAGGTGTGGGCTACAGCCAGCGCCTTGCCGTTACGTTCAGTCATCACGTATTCCTTTCCCTGCGGTGATGGACCGAAGCTAACGCGTACCACTGACAGATTTTGTCAGCATGATATAAAACCATGAAATCGCTTATTTTTGCGCCCAATTGCCAATAAATTACGATCATCATATATAGAAGGAGGACCGGCCACGCCGGCAAGAGCGACAGGAGAACCATGCGTCGAATTGTTGTGACGGGCCTCGGGACAGTGTCCCCGCTGGGCTGTGGTAGCGAACTGGTGTGGTCGAGGCTGCTTGCGGGGCATTCCGGGCTCACAGCATTGCCGGAGTGGGCGGCCGCGCTGCCGGCGCGCGTCGCAGGACAGGTTCCTGACAAGAGCGACGATGCCGAGGGCGGCTTCGATCCCGATTCCGCGGCCCCGCGCAAGGACCAGAAGAAGATGGACCGGTTCATCCTGTTCGCGCTGCTCGCAGCAGCCGAGGCCGTGGCGCAGGCCGGCTGGATGCCGGCCGAGGCACTCGCGCAGGAGCGCACCGCCACCGTGATCGCATCCGGGATCGGCGGATTTCCCGCGATCGCAGACGCCGTGCGCACGGCGGAAAAGAGCGGCCTGCGCCGGCTGTCGCCGTTCACCATTCCCTCCTTCCTGGCAAACCTCGCGGCCGGGCACATCACGATCCGGTACGGCTACAAGGGTCCGATCGGCGCGCCGGTGACCGCCTGCGCGGCGAGCGTGCAAGCGATCGGCGACGGGGCGCGCCTGATCAGGTCCGGCGAAGCCGACATTGCGGTCTGCGGCGGCGCGGAGGCCTGCATCGATCCCGTGAGCCTTGGCGGCTTTGCGGCCGCGCGCGCGCTTTCGACGTCGTTCAACGACACGCCGGCGCGCGCGTCGCGGCCGTTCGACCGCGACCGGGACGGCTTCGTCATGGGCGAAGGCGCGGGCGTCCTCGTCATCGAGGAGCTCGAACACGCACTTCGGCGCGGCGCGAAGCCGATCGCCGAACTCATCGGCTACGGCACGACGGCGGACGCCTATCACATCACCGCGGGCCCCGAGGATGGCGACGGCGCCCGGCGCGCGATGGAGGCGGCGCTCCGGCAGGCCGGCTTGCGGCCCGACGAGATCCAGCATCTCAACGCGCATTCGACATCGACCCCGGTCGGCGATCTCTCCGAGCTCGAGGCCATCAAGCGCGTGTTCGGGCGCGAGGGAAAAGTTGCCGTCAGCGCGACCAAATCGGCGACAGGACATCTGCTCGGCGCCGCCGGCGGCATCGAGGCGATCTTCACCATCCTGGCGCTGCGCGACCAGGTCGCGCCGCCCACGCTCAATCTGGAGAACGCCGATTCCGCAGCACAGGGCATCGACCTGGTCGCGAACGTCGCACGGCGAATGACAATCGAACACGCGATCTCGAACGGCTTCGGATTTGGCGGCGTCAACGCCAGCCTGGTGTTTCGACGATGGTCTTGAGCCGGTCGAGCCTTGCTCGCAATTGAAAGACGCCGCGCGTGTCGCGTCATCTACGGATGAAGAGCGGAGCTGGCGATTGACTCGAGCGTTTTCGAGCGAAGTGGATACCGGTTCGCGTGAAGAAAACGCGTCAAAACAAGAATCCAGAGCCCCGTTCCGATTCCATCGGAACGGGGCTCTGGAATTGCCTAACCGCCCGCCGCTGCGCTGCGTACGCCAATCCGCTCCCCGTCCTGCTTGCGGACGTAGAGATGACGTTCCAGCACGGATTGCATGTTCTCGAACATCGAATAGAGATCGTCGCAATAGACCGACGGATTGTCGAAACCGTTCTTCGTGGAGAAGCGGTGCGGAAGATAGCCTCCGCCGCAGGCGTTCATGAACTTGCACTGCCGACATTTCTCGCAAAGATTGACTGACGCATCGCGTGCGGCTTTCCAGCGAGGTTCGCTCCTGACGTCGTCGATCGCGTGATCGAAGATGTTGAACCTCGTGTTGGTGAAGCCGTCACCCGCAATCCGCAGCACGTCGTGGGCCTCCACCGTGCCGTCAGTCATGACCGTGCAAAGCTCGACCGGCTTGTGGCCCACGCCTTCAGTCGGCGCATTGTTGCCGATCAGGGCAGCGACCATGTCGGAAATGATGCGAACATTCGATGTCGGCGTCGTGCGATTGGCTTCCAGCCACAGGTCGAAAAGACCGTTATAGAACGGGGCAATGGACGACGGCTTCTCGTCCACCGTCGCGTCAGGAATCATGATGTCGTAGTTGGCGATGCCGCACGCGGCGAAAAAATCCGCGTACTCCTGCGGCGCGTAAGCCGGGTTGCAAACCGCGAGGGCGATCACGCCGATGTCGCGCGAGACCAGCATGCGGGCGGCACGTTCCACAGCGGCATGGGTGCCGGTACCTTGAAACGTCTTGCGGTGAGCGTCGTGAATATGTGCCGGCCCATCGATACTGATCGCCACCGAGATATTGCGGGCCTCGAAACAGTCGAGCCACTCATCGTCAACCAGGACGCCATTGGTGGTCACCGCGATGGGGATCTCACAGCCGGTCCTAGATGAAACGCCCTCGCAGGCCTCCGCAAAACGGTGAAAATTATCGACGCCCCAAAGCAGCGGCTCACCGCCGTGCAGGATCACGGGAAAGTCGACGAGGGAGTATCTGGCGACGTGCTGCTCGAGGCGCAGCAACAGCTGCTGCAGCACCTCCGCACTCATCAGCTTGGGCTTGTCATAGACGGCCGCATCGCGAAACCAGTAGCAGTAGGAGCAATCGATGTTGCACCTCGCTGCTACCTTGACCAGCAACTGCGTGATCGGCTGCTCCTGGAACGCGACGGAATTTGAAGCGTCAACCGACATGCGGATACCAGCGAGCTGCGATCGGGCTAGATCATGATGCGTTTCCACGGAATCGCATCATAATCTCATCTGTTTGTTTGAGCATGATCTTCGCGCAAACGCTACGCGTTTGTCGCGAGCGAAAACCGGTTTCCACTTTTCCGGATCATGCTCTAGTAGCCCCTGACGAAGCCACCTCGTCGGAACGCGCCTGCTCCGGGATAATATCCGCCGCCCCTGCGAAATGCGCCGGCGCCCGGATAGTAGCCACCACCCCTGCGAAAGCCGCCCGCATAGGGCCCCCTGGCAAAGGCCCCGCGCCTGAAATAGACCTGAGTTGCCTGGGGCTGGTCGGAAATCACCCCCAGCTGGAAGCTCTCTACGTCTTGAGGGCTCTGTTCTTGAAAGCTCTGTTCTTGAGGGCTCTGTTCCTGCGCGCCCTGTTCCTGAGGGCTCTGCTCGCGCACACCACTCAGCAATGCGTCGATACCCTGATGATCGCTTTCGATTGTCGCACCCGGCCCGTGCAGTTGCAGCAGGCTCGCCAAGACCGTCAGCGTAATCGCCATCGTTGAGCTCCTTTTCGCGATATCACAATCGAACGAAATGTTGGCGCGTGCCTTACGCCGGTCGAGCAACTGAAAGTATAGCAGCGGAAATGCGGCGGAGTCCAGCTATCGCGTTTGATGCTACGCCGAGAACCCGGCTTCCCGGCGACGAGGATCGCCTACCGATCGCCCGCGCCGATCAGTTCGCAAGGGGAACGACCAAGGCAGGCTCGCGAGCGCGCCAGCTTTCGACGATGGTCCTGAACCGGTCGGCTCGTGGCGGATCCGAAAAGACCCAAGTGGCGCTCCCCAGGGGAATCCAAGGCGAGTACCTTGGCCGAGATGGTCATTCGGGCAGCCCTGCTTGCCGCAATGCTTCTTCGTATCGCGCGACGTCCTCAGCACGTCGATAAGGGCCAAGCACATCCTTGAGATTGGAAAGGCGCAGCGTGGGGCTCAGTTCTCGCAGCCGAGCCACTGCCTTGTGTGCCTGCTCCGGCCGGCCGGCCATTGCGTTGCTTGCGGCGGTGATACGTAATCCAGGTCGATAGTCCGGACTGCACTGCAATGCCATTGCCGCCCATGATGCCGCTTCGTCATAGCGCTCCAAAAAGAAATGTGCATACGCGGTCCCCGCTCGCATGCCCATCAGCCACGGATCAAGCGGGCTCAGGCGAATGGCACGTGCGAAGCGCTCGATCGCCGCTTCCGGCTCGCCGAGCCAGAGCTTCACCCAGCCGCCGAAATTCCATGCCTCAGCCAGATTGGAATTAAGCGCGAGCGCGCGATCAACCAAGCCGGCACCTACCCCGAGATCCCCAACAACAAACGCCAACGCATTGCCGCCGGCGGAGAGCGCGATCGCGTCATCCTTGCCCAACTCAACCGCCCGTTGGGTGAGCTTCTTCACTTCGGCAATCGCGTTCGCCGTGTCCGGAATCCAGCCATTGATCCTGGCAATGAGGTAGCAAGAGGCTGCACGACCGTAGGCGGTGGCAAATTCCGGGTCGAGCTCGATCGCGCGGTTGAACAGGCGCAATGCCTCGTCGTTCGCTTGCCGGTTGCCAAACTGATGAAGCCGGGCCAGACCGCGCAAATAGAGGGCATAAGCGTCGAGACTGGCGGTCGGCTTGCGTTTGGCGCGCTCGATCTCGGCTTTTTCCACCGCCGGCGCGATCGCCCCGACAACGCTCTCAGTCACCTGGTCCTGCATATCGAAGATGTCGCCGAGCTCGCCATCGAACCGATCGGCCCAAATATGGGCTCCAGTAGCGGTATCGACGAGTTGTCCGGTAATGCGCACCCGGTTTGCCGCCTTGCGAACGCTCCCTTCCAACACGTAGCGCACCCCAAGCTCGCGCCCCACCTGCTTCACGTCGACGGCGCGCGCCTTGTAGGTGAAGCTGGAGTTTCGGGCGATGACAAATGGCGCCTTGAAACGGGACAGCGCCGTGATGATGTCCTCGGCCATTCCATCGGCAAAGTATTCCTGTTCGACATCGCCAGACATATTCTGGAACGGAAGCACCGCAATCGAAGGCCTGTCGGGCAGCGGAGGCGGACTCTCGGCCTCGTCAGCAAGAACTGGCGCGGCGTCTCGCGTTTCAGTCGGGGCATCGACCTCAAAGGCCCTGATTGGCTGCTGAATGTTCCTTACATGCTGAACGCCAAGATCCGTACCTGGGTCTGTGACCGAAGCTCGCGCGGGCTCTTCTTCCTCGATGATCCTGCCAACAAACCGGAGGCCTCTGCGAGAAACCGTCCGGATCAGGCGTTGCTCCTTGCCGGTATCCCCGATTGCCTTGCGCACGGCATTGACGTGGCTGGTCAGCGTAGATTCGGACACGATCCGTCCTTCCCACACCGCCTTCAGAAGATCGTCCCTTGTCACGACCTGTTCCCGGTTCTGGACCAGGAAGAGCAGCAGATCGAACACCTTCGGTCCAATGGGGATGAGCTCAGAGCCTCGCGTGAGCTCGCGCCGGTCAGCATCGAGGCAATAATCTTCGAACAGAAACGGCACTTCTGATCCTTCTTGGACAAGAAGCCAAGGAAGACTCAATCGCAATTCAGGCCGACTGCAAGGTTTTTTCCCGCTCGAAACAGTACACATTTTCTCACCCTTTGGGAACAAGCCCGGGTTCGAGAAATGGTTGGCCCGCCTCGGACGCGACACGCACCGGGCTTCGCAATCAGTGCAACAAATCTGGCCGCGCCAAGTCACAGCCCCGCCACCTGCATCCCTTCCCCAATGCGAGGATACGTTCATGAACAAGCATATCTTGCGCGACGCCTTGGAGGACGCGTCAGTTGTGCCTGAGGCGTGCCACGTCACTCCAGCCAATGCCGAACGCCCTCACGCGGGTGCGGAAATGGCGCGGGTGCTCGGAACCACGCCATTTTACTTGTCTCTGGATTCCTGCGGCGCCGGAATCGCCCACTGGAAGCATGACCCGCTGCACGACGTCGTCGCGCCCATGAGCCATCACGTCATCATGGCTTACAACGGCACGGTGCAGCGCGTGGAGCGGCGGACGGGAAGCGCGGTTGCGACCGGTACGTTTCGTCCCGGGGTCGTGACCATCATTCCCGAAGGATCGAGCTCTCGGTGGGATATTCCGAAGCCTGTCGATGTCATCCAACTCTATGTTCCGCACTCCACGCTCCAGCGGGTTGCAGGCGAGGTCGACAGCGCCACCTCAACCGATCTGCTGGAGCGAACGGCGCATCCCGACCCCATTACATCCCGATTGCTCCTGACGGTGGCCGACGCCATGGAAGGCAATTGCGCGCTGGATACACTGTTCAGGCATCAGTTGATGGACCTCGTGGCCACGCGCCTGCTGGCGGCGCATATCGGCACGCCGTCCACGTTCCAGCCGATGCAAGGCGGGCTCGCACCGATAGTGTTGCGCCGCGCCATCGAGCGCCTGCGTTCCGACACCGACGCTGACGTATCGCTCGCGGCGCTCGCTTCCGATGCAGGTCTTTCGCGATTCCACTTCTGCCGCGCCTTCAAGGAAAGCACCGGGCTTTCGCCGCATGCCTGGCGGCGCCAGCAACAGCTCGAGGCGGCCAAGAGCATGCTGCGCAACACCGACGCGTCGGTCATCTCGGTCGCAGTCGCGCTTGGCTATTCTTCCCAGACCGCGTTCGCCGCCGCCTTCAGGAAGCTGACGGGGGACACCCCGAGCAATTGGCGACGGCGTGCACGTTGACAGCATCGCCTGTGCGGGAAACAGCACAATTGCGAGAAAGCTCCGACGCAAGCGGGCAAGATGGTCCAAGATGGTCCATGACCGCCAGCGGACTCTGCTCGATCGATATGCTGCGTCCGCTCCGATGCGGATAGCGGACATTCCACAACCGCTCATCCCGCGAACGGATGCCGAAGTTCTTCGGCAAATCCGTCGCCGATGCGTCAACGACCAAGTTCTCGTGATTGATCCTGCGGTGAGACGTACAAGTCACGACGAAACGTGATGTGGCGCTCCCGTTTTCAGGAAGCTTCAAACGCAAAAATAATCTTGTAAGCTCAATAGGTTGCGGACGACTTTGGCGCTCCCTAGGGGAATCGAACCCCTGTTTCAGCCTTGAGAGGGCTGGAAACCTTGCCCGGCCAGGTCCGCACTCGTTCGTCATAATCTAGCCTTGTCAATCACTTAGCTAAAAGCCGTTCTTCGCTGTTCGGCCTTGTACGCCGATGCTTATTCGACGGATATTCGACGACTCCGGGGTCGTATACTATGACAAAGACACTCACTGAGGCTCAGATCACGACTGCCAAGGCGCGCTCCAGACTGGAGCTTGGCGTGCATTGGCGTCGCCTCGATGCCGAGGCGCATCTTGGCTACCGCAAGGGCAAGCGGAGCGGCGTTTGGCTCGTGCGCTGGCGCAATCACCATGACGGAGCCAACTACAAGCAGGCGCCGGTCGGCATCGCCAACGACGTCAACGACAAACTTGCCGAAGGCACGCTGACTTTCGAGCTGGCGGCGGCCCAAGCGCGGGAACACGTCACCCGGTTCAGAATAGAAGCGGCGGCTCAAGCGGCCGGACCGGCACCCACCGTGCGTACGGCCGTAGAGACGTACATCAGGGAACGTAATGCCCGTGATAGCCGACGGGCGGGTCGCGAGGTTCGATCCGATGCTGGTCACCGCTTGCGGCGTTATGTTCTTGGTCAAGAGGAGCGTGGTAGCCAGGAAGCCGTTGAGGCCGCCTCTCTAGCCGCAGTGCATCTGCACGCGCTACGGGAAGATGATCTTTTGACGTGGCGCGAGGATCTTCCTGTCGAATTGAAGGCCACGACAAAACAGCGGCTCATAAATGATCTGAAGGCCGGGCTGAATGCAGCATGGCCCCGCCTGTCGGCGGAGCAAAAGAAGCTGAACCCAACGTTCCCTTCGATTGTGAAAGACGGATTTAAAGCTGAGCGCATCGATGATGATGATGAGTCATCAGTCGCTCGAGACAACCAAGTCCTTGCGGATGCGCAAATCTGCACCCTACTTCGGGCCGCGCGCGAGATCGACGATGAGCAGAGATTCGAAGGCGACCTACATCGCATTGTCGTGTGCCTTGCAGCCACGGGTGCGCGATTTGCACAGGCAAGACGGATGCGCGTCAGTGATGCACAATGGGAAGAGCAGCGCTTGATGGTGCCAGGTTCATACAAGGGGCGTGGTGGCAACGGTGGCTCCGTTCCAGTTCCGGTCGGCGAAGATGTCATCCAAGTCCTGTTGCCAGCCATATTGGATCGCCCAAAAGAGGCGCCGTTGTTCGAGCGATGGAGCTACGAGCAGGAGGCCGGCAGCATCATTTGGAGAAAGTCAAAACGCGGTCCATGGAAGACGGCAGAACTTACTCGTCCATGGCACGCCATCCGAGATCGCGCTGCGCTACCAGACGCTATTCCTTATGCGTTGCGACATTCCAGCATCGTTCGCGGATTGCGAAACCGACTCCCTATTCAACACGTTGCTAAGCTGCACAACACTTCCGTGAAAATGATTGAGCGGCATTACGCTAAATATATCTCAACGGCGTTGGAAGATCTCGCTCGGGCGGCAGTTGTCTCCCTGGTCCCGCGCCACGGCGAAAATTCGGTTGGGCTCGGATGATCAATAAGAGGCGCTTACTGCAAAAGCACACTCTATAGTGGCTTCCACCACACGACTGATAGCATCAGGCTTCCAAACTCGGGGCTTTACCGGGCTGAGGCGACAACCAAGGTAAGAGCCAATTCACGATCTATATGGCAGCCGTGCCATCGTCAGCTGTCATCAGGACCGCGAACCTGTCCAGGGTCGGCTGGTTTCGCATTGACACCAACCAGAGCCAACAGAGATTGCACAATGACTAGACGACGGCGACCGACCGTCGTCGTGGCAACTCGACCATCTCCGATTAGTTCATAGATCTTGGTCCGCCCGAGACCTGTCGCTTCACAGGCCTCCGCGACAGTGCAGGTCACCCGCTGCGCAAACGGGAGGCGACGCAGATGGCTGGGCACCGGCATATCTGCGGCTGCACTACGTTCAACTTGGACACTGCTTTCGAGGTCCTGACCACGCCGTATCAAGATCGCGTCTCCTCCATAATCGAAGGAGCTACCCTGAGGCGCCCCGCATTCAACGTCAATGGAAGCAAAGGAGCAGAAGGGAGGGCCCTAGCGAGCGTCAGGAAGTGGCAGAAAAGACTCGGCTACGAACGACAACGCTGAATTTTTCGTAACTGAGATTGTACCCGATCAGGACGACAGGAGATCTGATGCTGGACAGGGCATCGGAGGCGTACTCCGCATCAGTCTTGACGCCACGCAAGCTGCACAACAAAAACCCGAAGCCCTTCAAATGGACTAAGTCTGCCAACCAGATTTTGGCTTCCGTTAAACGCTTCTGCAACAAAGCTCACCAGACTTTATGTGGTGAACTTTAGATTCACGTGACTAGCACTACTTTGGCAGATTGCTGGATTTCTTATCAGGATTCCCGAATCAATTTTTCAATGATTCATAAGTGGCCTACCGATCAGTCGTTCGTGGAGGAGTAACCGCTGAGCAGCTATCGGCCATCAGAACAGGCTGCGCATCCTTCCAATCTGCTTGGCTCCGATGGCCTGTATTGCAGATATCCAGCACTCTTTCCGATCTTTAAAACAAGCAATGCTCTTGGTGTTACCCCACTCCCTACCGCGCAAGCGGGAGGGCTAGATAACGCCGTTATCTAGCACCTTGCTGCAAAGTTGATCGAGCGAGCCAAAGACTGCCAACGACTTCTGAAGGGCCCCTAAGCTTGTACAAATTCGCGGTTCGCGGTCAACTACCGACGTAGTGGACGGTCATCCGCGGCCTATGGAGTAGAGGCCGTGAGGCCTTACTCACCGCCTTCGTAGAACAGCTCCAATGGTAGGCCGACCAGCGCCTTGCCGATCCAGTCCCGTGCGATCACATTCGACGGGCCCATCGCGATCGCTGCGCGCGCGTCTCGATAGGATCGCTCGATCGGACCCCGATGGTAGCCATAGCCGCCGGTCACCGTCAGCGCGGTGGCCGCGACCTTGTTGGCGACCTCGGCGGCGTGGACCTTGAATTCGGTCAGCGGAATCAGGATCTCGCTCTGCGGCCTGCCGGCGCGCCACAGCACGTCGAGTCGCGCCGCGAGCTCGTTGCGCCACGGCCGCAAGGTCTCGACGAGCACCTTGGCGGCGCCGAGCTCCTGCCGGATCGCCTGGTAATCCGATAGGCTCTTATTCCGATCCTTGTGCACGAAGCTCGTGGTGTGCGCCACCGCCGCGTTCAGCGCTCCGCGCGCCACGCCTTCCCAGACCGCGCCGAGTCCGATCAGGTAGACCGGCGACACGCCGTCATAGATGATTTCCTTGCCCTGCCCCTCGCCGCCGAGCCGGTCGTGTCGTGGCACCCGCACATTGCTGTAGCGGATCGGGCCTGAATGATTGGCCCGCACGCCGAGCGCATCCCAAGGCCGTGATTCGATCCCTTCGGCCTTGCCGTCGACGATGAAGAACACGATATCGGCCTGGTCCTTTGCGCCGGGCGTGCGCGTCTGCACCACATAGTAATCGGCTTGGCCCGAGCTGGTCGTGAACGACTTCTCGGCATTGACCAGATAATCCTCGCCATCGCGCGAGGCTTCCGAGAGATTGAACCACCAGTGCCCGCCGGTGGCGCGCTCGCTGGTCGAATAGGTGCCGAGCAGGCCGCCATTGTTGGATTTGAGCCAGCGCTCCTTCTGGTCGGCGCTGCCGAACAGATTGATAGTTTGGGCCGCGCCGACATGCATCACATAGACGAGGCCGGTCGAGGCATCGGCTTGCCCGATGCGATAGGCGGCTTCGGCGAAGTCGACGTGAGCGAGGCCGAGCCCGCCATGCTGCACCTCGTTCAGCACACCGGTCCATCCGGCCTCCGACAGCGCACGCAGATTCTCGCGCGGAAACCGGCTCTCCTTGTCGTTGCGATCGGCGTTCACCTTTACGGTGGCGTCGATCGCGGCGTCGAGTCTTGCATAGACGTCGTCGTCGATCTTTCGGGCGAGATTTTCTTGGGCCATGGTCATTCTCCTGTCCGGGTTGATGTCAAGCGACAGCCTGGGTCGGCTGCCGGCTCGGATCGGCTTGTGACGATCCGCCGAGATAGAGCGTCTTGATGTCGCCGCGCCGCCGCAGTTCGGCGGCGGCACCCGCGAGCACGCTGCGGCCGTTCTCGAGCACGACAGCGTGGTCGGCGAAGCGCAGCGCCACCGTCGAGTTCTGCTCCGCGACCAGGATCGACAGACCCTGCTCGGCATTGAGCTGTTTGAGCGCGCGAAAAATCCCCTCCACGACGAGCGGCGCCAGCCCCATCGACGGCTCATCGAGCACCAGCAACCGCGGCCGCGACATCAGGGCGCGGCCGATCGCTGTCATCTGCTGCTCGCCGCCGGAGGTCAGCCCGGCCAGCGAACGGCGCCGCTCCTTCAGCCGCGGAAACAGCGTGTAGACGCGGTCGAGATCATCTGCGGTCTCGGCGCGGGTCGCATCGCGCCCGATCGCGCCGGTGAAGAGGTTCTCCTCGACCGTCAGCGACGCAAAACAGTGCCGCCCTTCGAGCACCGGCACGATGCCGACCCGCACTAGCGCGGCGGCCGATATGCCGGCAAGATCGTGGCCGTCGAACAGGATGCGGCCCGCAGTGATCTGGCCGCGGCGGGCGGGCAGCAGCGCCGACACTGCCTGCAAGGTGGTCGATTTGCCGGCGCTGTTGGCGCCGAGCACGGCGACAATTTCGCCCGGCCGCACCACGAGCGACACGTCGCTGACGGCGCGGATGGCGTGATTGTAGGTCGCGGCCAGGCCGTCGACTGAGAGCAGGACTTCACTCATGGTTCGATCCGTCGAGTTACCGGCTGCGGGAGGCATAAGGCTCCCGCAGCGGCGCGATCAATTACTGGCTGACCGGATCGTCGCCGGAAGTGCGGGGCTTGATGCCGTGCTCCTGGGCATAGGCGGCCGCGGACTTCTCGATGATCGGCCGCAGGGACGCCCAGTCCGGCGCGATCCAGTCCGACACCACCTTCCACCTCGCGCCATCCCACTGCTGGAAGGTGACGCGGCCGTCGCCCTCGTGATTGTCCCAAGTGACATTGATCGAATGGAACAGCCCCTTGGCGCCGAGCGCCTCGACCCGCGCCGGATTCAGCTGCAGATGCTCAAAGCCCCAGCGCACCTCGTCGCCGGTCAGCGTGCGCTTGCCGAACTTCGCCTGCGCGATCCTGATCGCCTCGACGTTGAGGATGCCGTTCACGATGCCGAGGTTGTGGTAGACGCTGCCGATCCGCTTCTTGTCGTCGAGATTGCCCTTGCCTGCGCCATAGACGGTCTTGATCACCTCTTGCAGCACCGGATATTCGGCACCGGAGGCTTGCGTGGTGATCGCGATATAGCCTTTGGCGGCGTCGCCCGCTGGGATCACGTCTTCCTCGGAATTGGACCAGACATTGCCGATGATGTGGTCGGCCGGGAAGCCGACCTTCTGCGCGGTCTTCAGCGCCACCGGATTCATCACGCCCCAGCCGCGCAGCACCACATAGTCGGGCTTGGCGCGCCGGATCGAGAGCCACTGCGACTGCTGCTCGTTGCCGGGATGCGGCACCTCGATCTGCTCGACGCTGAAATGATACTTGTCCGCGAGGAGCTTGTAGATCGGGATCGTCTCCTTGCCGTAGGGCGAGCCGTGATAGAGCACGACGATTTTCTTGTCCTTGAGCCTGTCGACGCCGCCTTCGCGGCTCGCGATGTAGTTCACGATACCAGAGGTCTCGCTGTAAGGATTGAGCAGCAGCGGGAAGACGTAGGGAAAGACGCGACCGTCGGTCGAATCGGTGCGGCCATGGTTGACGGTGATCAGCGGCACCTTGTCCTTGGTGATGCGGTCGATCATGGCGTAGGCGATGCCTACCGACAGCGGATTCCAGGCTGCGACGCCGGGCCGGTTCTTCAACCGCTCATAGACCTCGACGCCGCGCTCGACCTCGTACTGGGTCTCGCCCTCGTCCCAGGTCAGTTTTACACCGTTGACGCCGCCGTCGCGGATATTGATTAGGTTCAGATAGTCGATGAAGCCGCCGAAGAAGCCGGTGCCGCCGGCGGCATAGGGGCCAACCCGATAGCTTTGCAGCGGAAAGAACTGCTCGTCGGCGTGGACCGCCGGTGCTCCGGCAAATGCAAGGACACCCACTACCCCCAGCGCGAATTTCAAGTGTCGAAACCTCATCGTCAGCTCCTTGATGTGTCAGTTGCAGGAAACGTCTTGCGGAAGCCGGTCCACGCGGCCGACGCCGCGCGAAACCGGTCCCACAGCGCGATCAATCCGCGCGGCTCCGCGATCAAAAAGGCGATGATCAGCGCACCGACCACGATGCGCTGGCTCATCTCCAGCACGCCGGAGTCGAACACGCCACCGAGCAGCGCCGCGCCGAGCCGCGACAGGATCAGCGGAAACACCACGATGAAGGCCGCGCCGAGGAACGCGCCGCGCAGCGATGCCAATCCACCGATGATGATGATGAAGAGGATCTGGAACGAGCGATCGAGATTGAAGCCGGCCGGCTCGACCGTGCGCAGGTAGGCAAAGGCCCACAGCACCCCAGCGACCCCGATCAGGAACGAGGAGACGCCGAACGCCAGCAGCTTGGTCCGTAGCAGCGGCACACCGATCACCTTTGCCGCGATCTCGTGATCGCGGACCGCGATGAAGTTGCGGCCGGTCTGCGATTGCAGCAGCAGCAAGGTCAGGATCGTCGCCACCGTCACGACGGCCAGCGAGAACAGGTAGCGGCCCGCCGCGCTGGTGAAGGAATAGCCGGCGATGGTCAGCGCCGGCGCGTCGATCACGCCGGACGGATTGTCGTTGGAGAACCAGCCGAACTTGGTCAGCGCCCATTGTACGAAGAACTGCGCCGCGAGCGTCGAGACCGCGAGATAGAACCCGCGCAACCGCAGGCTCGGCAGCCCGAACACGATGCCGATCGCGGCCGCGACGAGGCCGGCCAACACCAGATCGAGCAGCAGCGGCAGCTCGGGCACACGGAGATGCAGATTGTAGGCGGCATAGGCGCCGACCGCGAGGAACGCGGCCGAGCCGAGCGACACCTGCCCAGCATAGCCGGTGAGGACGTTGAGCCCGACCGCGGCGAGCCCGAGCGCGAGGAACGGCGTCAGAACCGCGTCCATCAAATAATCCGAACCGGCGAGCGGGATAACGCCGAACGCAATCACTGCGCCGATGCCGATCAGGATGCGGTCGATGGGGCGGGTCTGGCGCGGGTTCGAGGTTGCGTCCACGTGCTAGACCCTCTCGACCAGCTTCTGCCCGAACAGTCCCGAGGGCCGCACCAATAGGAATGCCAGCGCGACGACATAGGCCGCCCAAGCCTCGATGCCGCCGCCGACCAACGGGCCGACATAGACCTCGGCGAGCTTCTCGATCGCGCCGATCAGGAGGCCCCCGACGATGGCGCCGGCGATCGAATCGAAGCCGCCGAGCACGAGCACCGGCAGCGCCTTGAGCACCACCAGCGACAGCGAGAACTGCACGCCGAGCCGCGCGCCCCACAGCAATCCGGCGACCAGCGCAACGATGCCGGCGACCGTCCACACGATGGCCCACACCCGCGGCAGGCGAAGGCCGACCGCAAGTGCTGCAAACGGATCGTCGGCGACGGCGCGGAACGACAGCCCTGTCCGCGTGGTGCGGAAGAACAGCGCGAACAGCGCAACCAGGCTGCCCGCCACCGCCGCCGCGAACAGGTCGAACCGGCTGATGAAGACGCCGGCGATATCGAGCGGCACGTCGCTGATGCCGATGTCGAGGCCGTGGACCTGGGTGCCCCACAACAGCTGCGCCGCGCCTTCGATCACATAGGATAGCCCCAGCGTCGCCATGAACAAGGTGATCGGCGGCTGGTTGACCAGCGGCCGCAACACCGTGCGCTCGACCGCGACACCGAGCGCGACCATGATCGCGAGTGTCGCCAGCAGCGCGAGCGGAAGCGCGACGCCGCGCTCGACCAGACTGACGAAGGTCAGCGCCGCGAACAGCAGCATCGCGCCCTGCGCGAAGTTGAGCACGCCCGAAGTCTTGTAAATCACCACGAAGCCGATCGCGACCAGCGAATACATCACGCCCGATAGCAGACCGCCCACCAGCACTTCGATGAGGAATTGATAGTCAAACATCAAAGTGCGAGCTCCGTTTCGTCCGCATGCGCGACGCCGAGATAGGCATCGACGACCGCCTGGTCGGACCGCACCTGGTCCGGCGTGCCGTCGGCGATTTTGCGGCCATAGTCGAGCACCGCGATGCGATCGGACAGCCGCATCACCACACCGATGTCATGCTCGATTAGGACGATGGTGGCGCCATAGCTGTCGCGGGCGTTGCGGACATGCGCAGCCAATTCGTGCTTCTCGCCGAGCGTGACGCCCGCAAAGGGCTCGTCGAGCAGCAAAAGCGACGGCCGCGCCACCAGCGCGCGCGCCAACTCGACGCGCTTCTGCAAACCATAGGGCAAGGTTCCGGCGGCGCGGTCGCGCACCTCGCGAAGGTGCAGGAAGCCGATGACGTCTTCTGCGGCGGCGCGGTTCTCCGCTTCGATCCGCCGCGCCAGAGGCGAGCCGGCGATCTGGCGCAGAAAGCCGGCGCGGACCCGGTGCGCCAGTCCCATCAGGACGTTGTCGCGCACCGAGAGGCCCTTGAACACAGCGAGATTCTGGAACGTCCGCGCCACACCATGCTGCGCCAGCCGCGCCGTCGGTACATGGCCGAAGGAATGCTCGCCGAGCCAGACCCGGCCCCGGTCCGGCCGGTAAAGCCCGCTGATGACATTGAGCAGCGAGCTCTTGCCGGCACCGTTGGGGCCGATCACCGCGCGGATCTCGCCTTGTGCGACCTCGAGATCGACGTCGCGCAGTGCGGCGACGCCGCCGAACGAGAGCGAGATGTTAGCAAGCGCGAGCACCGGCTGGATCTCGCCACTGTCTCGTTTCACGAGCGCACGGTCCGCGACGTCCGCGCGCGCGGACAAGGGCGCAGAGAGCGCCGGCTCGACAAGGGCGCCATCCAATGGAAGCACACCCGCGCTTGCTGCGATCATGGTCACGCCAATGTTTCCCGGATCACTCGGCGGCCTGGACGTGCCGCGACGCGTCCGCTTCCAGTGCACGCACCAGCGGAATGATGCGGCGGCCGAAATACTCGACCTCTTCCTGGAAATGGAGGAAGCCGAGCAGCACCAAGTCGACCCCGACCGCCTTGAGCGCGATGATGCGCTCGGCGATCTGCTCGGGCGTGCCTATCAGGTTGGTCTTGAAGCCGTCATTGTACTGGACGAGATCCTCGAAGCTCGATTTGGCCCAATTGCCCTGACCTTCCGGCGAGGCCTTGCCGGCGTTCTTGACCTCGTGACCAAAGGCATCGACGGCCTCCGGATCGGCCTTGACGATGATTTCGTTGAGGACGCTGCGCGCCTCGGCCTCGCTATCGCGCGCGATCGCAAACGCATTGACGCCGATCCTGACCGAATGGTTGTTGGCCCTTACCTTGGCCCTGATGTCGTCGACCTGCTTCTTGATCTCATCGACCGAGTTGCCGTTGGTGAAGTACCAGTCCGACACCCGCGCGGCCATGTCGCGCGCCGCGCGTGAGCTGCCGCCCTGGAAGATCTCGGGCAGCGGCTGGGCCGGCTTCGGCTTCAGCGTGTAGTCGCTGAAGCGATAGAAATCGCCGCGGAAGGTAAAGCTGTCTTGAGTCCAAATCCCGCGTAGCGACCGGATGAACTCTTCCGAGCGCCGGTAGCGTTCGTCGTGATCGAGCCAGGGTTCGCCGATCGCGGTGAACTCGCCACGGAACCAGCCAGAGACGATATTGACCGCAACGCGGCCCTCGGTGAGCTGGCTGATGGTGGCAATCTGCTTGGCGGCGACCGCCGGATTCCAAGGCCCGGGCAGCAGCGCCGCGATCACCTTCAGCTTCGTGGTCGCCGCGAGCAGCGCGTGGCTAAAGGCGACCGGCTCGTGCTGGAACTCGGCGCCATAGCCGGCCGTAAAGCGGATCTGGCTCAGGGCATAGTCGAACCCCGCCTGTTCCGCGATCTGCGCCAGCCGGCGATTGTAATCGATATCCCACCCGGTTCGCTGCTCGATCTTGCTGATCACGAGGCCGCCGGAAACGTTCGGCACCCAATAGGCGAATTTGATCTGATCATGGTTCGCGGTCATAGGAATGTCCTTCTGAAGTTTGGATTTGCAAGTGTGACGCAAGCAACACGATGCATTCACGCTGCGGCTGGCGCGGGTTACGACACAGCTCGTTCAAGCCGTCACTGAGATCGGGATGGGAAACTTTGCGCGATCAGCCCTGATCCGCGCCGGCGCGCAATCGGTGCGTCAACAACACGGTGCGCGATAGGACATCAGCTGCGCAACGCAGGTTCGAGATCGGTCAAAGAGGCCCTTGAAAGTCATCCACGTTCCCCTCGCAAGCATCATCGGCGAGCAACCAATACTCTCAGAGAAAATTGGGACGAGCGAGTCCAAGCCAAACTCTTTTTCAGCGCGTCCGGGAAAGCGGTATTCTTTTGTTGACGCGAAACGCGACGATTGTTGCCATGCAGGCGAAAACTCGGTTGCGAAGACTCGCCTGCTGAAGATAATGGCAAGCGGCTTTGATAGCAAAATCGAGAGCCGTCCAACAAGTGTATCGCTGGACCTCCATTGCATCAGCAGTTGAATTTCCTGCCATCGGAATGACACGAGCGCGAAGACTGTGGTTATCCATTTGCCAAATCCGAGCAGTTCCTTGCGATGCGGTGTCGCTGGCTTAGTTTATCCAATAGGAGGTTGCGGCCGCGATCGATCGATAGGTTGGATTGGACAGATTACATTGCCCCCCTCTATTCAGAAACGAAGTGATCGGCGTTGTCGGGCAGCGAGGGTCTACTTCGCCGCTGAGTCTCCCTCATAAAGCGAGGCACGTTTGTTTTTCATTTGGAATGTTATCTCGCGGCGAGATCCTTCTCCGTCGAGGCTGGTTCGAAGAACGCCTTTGCCTTTAGATGATTTCGCAGAGCGACTGGCCTGTACGGGCCAAAGCTCGTAAAGTTGCGGACCGAGCTCATCGCAAGCCTTTGATAGACCGTCTCGTGAAGTTGCGCGGTTTCTGGCACGTCGCGGACCGCTTTCGACCAACGGAATGCGGTTCCGCCCATCCGACCATTCGTCGCGCATCATTCCATCGGCCGGCGGATAGAGCCGTAACAGGTTCTTGTCGACGATCACGCGCCCTGCTTCGGGAATCTTCTCGGTGATGAATTCCACCATCCAGTCGAGTGTGATGTCAGACAGCCGAGACTCGTTCTCACGATAGCTTCGGCTGTCACAGGTTGTTGAGATTGCAGAACCTGCGATAGGGCGGCGCCACCTCAAGCCCGAATAAGATCCTCCCGCCTATTGAGCTGCTCACCACTGTCCCCGGAGCAAAGGGCCGCCGCCACTCCACTGCGCTCTGCAAGCACAATTGTCCGATTCGCAGTCGTAAGCCGCCGATTACCCCATCCACGCATCAGTAGGACTGCTCGAAGAGTGGATTTCGTCTACACTTAGGACCTAACGCTCCGATCCAAAGACAGCGCGACCCCACGAGCAACGCGTTCAAGGAATGCCGAAGCGCAAGATCGACAAGCTCGCTCGCGCAAAAGCGCGGCCCGATCCTGCCCAATGGGGTGAGGATGAAGTAATGACCCTTGTCGAGGCCGCGGCAGTGTTCTTCCCACTCGGTCCGTTGACAATATCATCGTTGCGCAGAGCCGCGGCCACTGGGACTCTTGAAATCGCCAAAGTTGCGGGCAAGGATCTGACAACCCCTCGAGCGATCTGCAAATTGGTCAAGCCGTCATGCCGGGCCGCAAAGCCAAGCCGCCACGACTCTGGTTTAGAGAGGACGATGAAACCTGGATCATCCTCGATCGTGGCCGGCAAATCCGCACAGGCTGCAGCCGCGACGACATTGACGGGGCTGCGAAGGCGCTCGAGACCTATATCGGCGAGCGACATACCAGCACCATCGGGGCAACTGACCCGAACGTCCTCGCGATAGCCGACGTCCTCACTGCCTACGAAATTTCAAAGCGGCCCAAGGACACGGGCGATGAACGCGCGTGGGCACAACATGACCTGCTGCTCATTCGCTTGCTCGATCTTAACAACTTTTTTGGCGATAAAACCGTCAGTCAGCTTAAAGCTCAGCTTTGTCGCGACTTTGTCGATTGGTCCACCGGTACTGCGAACGACAATCATAGGAAGGCTGGCATCAAGGCACGCAACGGGGCAGTCTCTGATCAAACCGCACGACGCCGACTCGAAGATCTACGCGCTGCCGTGAACGCCTACCACGCCGAGCATACGCTCACCGTCGTTCCAAAGATCACTCTTCCTCCTAAAGCCGAAGGACGACACCGATGGCTAACGCGCAACGAGGCAGCGCGCCTACTCGGAGCAACAATCGGCTACGTGTGGGACACCGAGGAGGAAACGTGGAAGCGCAGCGAGGATGGCGAGCTCGTGCGACGGGAGCGGTGGATCATTCGTCGTCGCTATCCCGCGGCGCGCTTCTGCCTGATCGGTATTTACAGTGCTCGTCGCGAAGAGACCATCCGGCGCACCCAGTGGCTACCAACAACGACCCATCCATGGATGAACCTTGATGCGATGGTCTACCAGGGCAAAGGGGCGCTGGAGCAGTCGACCAAGAAACGGCGGCCGCCGGCAAAGATCGCTAGCCGCCTGCGTCCGCATCTGATTCGATGGCGCAGGATCGACCAAGCTCGATCTGCAGAACTCCGCGCCTCAGGGGTTATGAGAGACGGTGAACAAATCCGGTTCGTCGTGAACCGCATGCACGACGGCCAGCCGCTTGCTGGCAAGATCAGGTCAGCCTGGAATGGTATTCTGGAGGACGCCGGGCTGGGCGACGACGTCGTCCGGCATTCACTGCGCCATACAGCGGCGACATGGTTGATGCAGGCGGGCGTCGACATGTGGGAAGCCGCTGGCTGGCTCGGCATGACCGTTGAGCAATTAGAGGCCAACTATGGCCATCACCACCCGGACTTTCAGGAAGAGGCGGCGAAAGCTTTTGCGGCAAGGCGCTGAGCTGACCACTACTCTCCGCGAGCTATTCGTGCTTTGATATCCGCCAAATCAGCTCGTAGGTCCGAAGGGAGGACTTGTGGTGCTTGATGGTGTTCGATGTAGCATCCCGACAGGGGCTAGTTCCCTCGGGCTTCCCGATCGTCTTTTTTCCGATTTAGAACAGTACAAGGCCGCCGCGGACCGCTGTTCGACGTCCTTGACGGTTGCCTCGAGGGCGACAGACATGGCTACCGAGACTCAAATCGTTGCGCATTTCGTTGCGCACAAAAAACACAGAACCTATAAGTGCTTGAAAGAATGGTCGGAGTGGCAGGATTCGAACCTGCGACCCCTGCGTCCCGAACGCAGTGCTCTACCGGGCTGAGCCACACTCCGACTGAGGGCCGGCTTATAGCGTCGGGTTTCGGGGACCGCAAGGGACCACGAGCCACGCAATTGAGGAATCTAGTCACAGTGGATACAGGTCTGAAAACGCACGTTTTGTCCGCTGGCGCCGCCGCCACGGCGACCGCCGCCGGGGTCCTGGCCGAGGGCGGCCTGGTGGCGTTTCCGACCGAGACGGTTTACGGCCTCGGCGCCGATGCCGGGAACGCCGCCGCGATCGCCCGGCTTTACGAGGCCAAGGGCCGGCCGGCCTTCAATCCCCTGATTGCCCATGTCGCCGATCTCGGCGCCGCCCGCCGGATTGCCCTGTTCAACGGGCAGGCCCTGCGATTGGCGGACGCGTTCTGGCCCGGTCCCCTGACCCTGGTGCTGCCGAAGGCGCTCTCCTGCCCGGTTGCGGAACTCGCGACCGCCGGGCTCGATACGGTCGCCATCCGCATCCCGGCCCACAAAGTGGCGCGCGACATCATCAAGGCTTTCGGCGGTGCCGTGGTAGCGCCGTCGGCCAATCTCTCCGGCCATGTCTCGCCGACCACTGCCGAGCATGTGAACGGCGATCTCGCCGGTCGCATCGACCTGATCGTCGACGGCGGGCCGGTCGAGGTCGGCGTCGAATCCACCATCGTCGGCTGCTTCTCCGATCCGGTGCTGCTGCGGCCGGGCGGGCTGACGCGCGCCGAGATCGAGCGCGTGCTCGGCCACCCCTTGCAGTCGCCGCCGCAAGACGCGGAAAACGACGCCCAGCCGGTTGCCCCCGGCATGCTCGCCTCGCACTACGCGCCACGGACACCGGTCCGGCTCAACGCCAGCGACGTCCATGTCGGCGAAGCCTTGCTGTCGTTCGGGCCAGCCAAGGTCGCGCGGCGCGAATGCGCCTCGGTGGAGATGAACCTGTCCGAGCGCGGCGACCTTGCCGAGGCCGCCGCCAATCTGTTCGGCTACCTTCGCACCCTCGACAAGAGAAACGCGGATGCGATCGCGGTGACGCCCATTCCCGAGGACGGATTGGGCGAAGCCATCAATGACCGGCTGCGCCGCGCAGCCGTTGGGCGGTAACAAGCATGACCCGGACCGGAACGGCCGCGTTAGGGCCAAGCGGGAACCGGTTTTCCCTTGCGTCAAACGCGAAGCGTTTGCGCGAAGGGCATGCTTAGGCAGAGATCCCCGACTGAGTGAAAGACCAAGAAAAAATGAACATCGTCCAATCAGCGGTGCCGCCGCTTCCGCCCGAATTGCTTGAAAAATTCCGCACCATCGTCGGCGCGAAATATGCGGTGACCGATGCCGCCGACATCAAGCCTTACGTCACCGAGGAGCGCGACCTGTTCCACGGCCGCTCGCCGCTGGTGCTGCGCCCCGGTTCGACCGCCGAAGTCGCTGCGATCTGCAAGCTTGCGACCGAGCACAGGATCGCGCTGGTGCCGCAGGGCGGCAATACCGGCCTTGTCGGCGGCCAGACGCCGCACAATGGCGAGGTCGTGGTCTCGCTCCGGCGTCTCGACAAGATCCGCGACATCGACGTCGAATCCAACACCATGACCTGCGAGGCCGGCGTGGTGCTGCAGATCGCGCAGCAGAAGGCGGCCGAGGTCGACCGGCTGTTTCCGCTCTCGCTCGGCGCCGAGGGCAGTTGCACCATCGGCGGCAACCTCTCGACCAATGCCGGCGGCACCGGAGCGCTCGCCTACGGCGTGGCGCGCGAAATGGCGCTCGGGGTCGAAGTCGTGCTGGCTGACGGGCGCGTGCTGAACGCGCTGTCGAAGCTGAAAAAGGACAACACAGGCTACGATTTGCGCAATCTCTTCATCGGCGCAGAAGGCACGCTCGGCATCATCACCGCGGCTACGCTAAAGCTGTTTCCGCGGCCGCGTGCGGTCGAGACCGCCTATGTCGGTCTGAAGTCGCCCGCGGCTGCACTCAAGCTGCTGTCGATCTCGCGCGATCAAGCGGCCGGTGCGTTGACGAGCTTCGAACTGCTCGCCGACGTCGCGGTCGACTTCTCGATCCGCCACGGCATCGATATCCGCGATCCCCTGACCAGCAAGCATCGCTGGTACGTGCTGATGGAATTGTCGTCGTCGCGCGACGATGCACGCGACACGCTCGAGGCGATCCTGGCCCAGGGCATGGAGGACGGCATCGTCGACGACGCCGTGATCGCCGCCAATCTGAGCCAGCGCCAGGCGTTCTGGAAGCTGCGCGACGAGATGTCGGCGGCGCAGAAGCCGGAAGGCGGCTCGATCAAGCACGATATCTCGGTGCCGGTCGCCGCCGTGCCCGCCTTCATCGAGGAAGCCAATGCTGCCGTGGTGAAGCTGATCCCGGGTTCGCGGCCGGTGCCGTTCGGCCATCTCGGCGACGGCAACATCCACTACAATGTCAGCCAGCCGGTCGGCGCCAATGCGGCCGACTTCCTCGCGCGCTGGCACGACGTGAATGCCGTCGTGTTCGAGATCGTGCTGCGGATGGGCGGCTCGATCTCTGCCGAGCACGGCATCGGCGTGCTCAAGCGCGACGAACTGCCTGACGTCAAGGACAAGGTCGCGATCGAGCTGATGCGGCAGGTCAAGGCGATGCTCGATCCGCTCGGCATCATGAACCCGGGCAAGGTGCTGTGACCGCGCAGGCGACGATGCCCTCCCTCGCCATTGCAGAGATCACCGACGCCGACATCGCCGATGTCGTCACGCTGTGGCAGGCCTGCGGCCTGACGCGGCCGTGGAACGATCCTGCCGCCGACATCGCGCTGGCGCGGCGCGGACCGAACTCGGCCGTGCTGGTCGGCCGCGACGCCGATGCGATCGTCGCGACCGCGATGGTCGGCCATGACGGTCATCGCGGCTGGGTCTATTACGTCGCGGTCGATCCCAACCGCCAGGGCAAGGGACTTGGCCGCACCATCATGGCCGCGGCCGAGGACTGGCTGCGCGCCGCCGGCGTGCCGAAGCTGCAACTGCTGGTGCGGCGGGAGAACGCCAAGGCCGGTGCGTTCTACCAATCGCTCGGCTATGACGAATCGACTTCGGTGATGCTGGCCAAATGGCTCGACGGTCGCGAAGCGACGCCGTGAGAGGGCTGAGGATCAACGCATGAGCATCGCCGACCGCGTCCGCGTCAAGGACGTCGAGCTGCTCTCGAAGCGCCGCTACGAGCTGAAGAGCGCGACGTTCGATTACCGGCGCGCCAACGGCGAATGGCAGACCCAGGTGCGCGAGGTCTACGACCGCGGCAACGGCGCGGCGCTGTTGCCCTACAATCTGACGACCCGCAGCGTCGTGCTGGTGCGCCAGTTCCGCTACCCCGCCTTCGCCAACGGCTATGACGGTCTCCTGATCGAGGCTGCCGCCGGCATGCTCGACGATGCCGAGCCGGAAGCACGCATCCGCGCCGAAGCGGAGGAAGAGATCGGCTACCGGCTCGCGCATGTGCGCAAGGTGTTCGAGGCTTTCACGTCTCCGGGCGCGGTGACCGAGAAGCTGCATTGCTTCGTCGCCGAATACGACGCCGCGATGCGCATCGGTGACGGCGGCGGGCTCGCCGACGAGGGCGAGGACATCGAGGTGCTCGAGCTCCCGATCGACGACGCGCTCGCCATGATCAGCGACGGGCGCATCGTCGACGCCAAGACCATCATGCTGCTGCAATACGCCGCGCTGCATCTGTTCAGGTGAACGCGGCTTTGTCCCGGCCGGTGCCGGGACGGCCTTGCGGCTTCGCGCACTCAACGCTTTAGACTAGCTGTCCCCGTCATCCCTGCGCAATGGCTATGCCATTGTCGCTGGAGGTGCGAGCCTCTTCGGCGAGCCTCGAAGGATGAATCGGCCACCAGCCGGGCCGTGCATCCTTCGAGACGCGCGAAGACGCGCTCCTCAGGATGACGGGGATGCGAACGCGCTACCGCATCGTGATCGCAAGGCCGCTCAGATCGGCGTTGGCCATCAGACCGACCTGGTGTCCGGTCAATTCCAACACCGCGCCCTTCTGATTGGTCAGCACGATCGCGCGCGCGCCGCGTCCGACGGCAAGCCCCGCGCCGGCCGCACCGTAGACGCCGGCAACGTCGGACGGACGGTTGATGTTGCTGACGCGGCCGCGCAGCACGGTCTTGGAGCCGCCGAATACCAGGCCGTAGTCGAGGCCGCCGGTGGAGAGCCGGTAGGAGCGGCCGCGGAAGGTCAAGACACCGCTGCCGCCGGAGCCGCCGATGATCCATCCGGCCTTGTAGATCGTGAGCGTCACGAAGCCGCTGTCGGCACGGGCGGCGGAAGAGAACGCAAGGCCGGTGAACGCCAGCAGTGCCACCAGCGCGGCGCGAAGGGTGGATGAAAATTTCATGTGCGGTCTCCCCAGGATCTACTCTCGTCGATTTGCTTGCGTTGATTTGCGCGCGTCGCGACACGGCTGCGAATCGCGATGCTCCGACTGTAACAAGCGCGTAAACAAGCGCAATTTGGCACGGCGATGGCCGATTTGCTGACGGGCGCTTTCGCACGACCGGTGTTGAACCTGTTCCCGGGGTTGCAACACTCACTGCATGTCCGGGGCGGTCGGCCCCTGAGCTCCAGGATTGCCCCGTGGAGCATTCATTTTTCAAACCGGAGATTTTCCCATGCGTCGTCTTGCGATTACCTGTGCCGCCGTTGCCGCCACCGTGTCCGTGCTTGCCGCGGCAAGCCCGGCCAGCGCCACGCCCTATCATCTGATCCGCTGGCAGGACACCGGCTTCTGTCAGATCTGGGATCAGAGCATCCCGACCACGCCGTGGCCGGCGAACTTCTCCATCGTCAGCGAGGAGCTGCCGACCTTCGATGCTGCGTTCAGCTACAAGACCGGCCTCCTGAACAACGGCACCTGCTCGTTCTGAACGAACGCCATTCGATCACGCAAGAGGGCGGACACCCGGCAACAGCGCGGCGTCCGTCCTTTGCTGTAAGGTAGTGACGCGATCCAGCGTCAGTGATGCTTGATCAGGGCGTCGCGCGCGGCGGCGAGTTCGAGGAATGCCGCGCCGTTGCCGCCGCCGTCGGGATGCACCGTCTTGGCGGCGCGCTTGAAAGCCTGCTGGACTTCGGTCGCTGCGAGCCGGCGGCCGAACGGCAGGCCGAGCAATTGCCGGTACTGCTCCTCCTGCGTCAGCGCCTTCGGCGCCAGGCCGCGCCGGCCGAACCGCGGCGCCGACAGCATGTGCAGTGCGTCGCCGATGATGCCGAGACGGCGCAGCGCCATCGCCTTGGTGCGGCGGTCGGCCGATTTCAGCGCCGCCTGGCGCAGGATCGGCAGCACCTGTGCGGCCGCATGCCGCAGCGTCTCGTCGATCTCGGTCGTGGCGATCTCGGCGACCATCTTGGCCATCTCGCGATAGTCAGGGTCCGGCGCCGCGCAAAAGCGCTCGATCGCAACTTTCCAGTGTCTGATATGCGGGTCCATGTCCGCGGTCCGTAACTGTCATCCGAATCCGGATAACAGCAACGCGCAAACGCGGCTTGGCGTTTCGGTTGGCGCAGTTTTGAATAGTGTTGTCGACAACGCTCACAAATCAGAACAAGGAAACGCCATGGCCCTTCTCGACAATCACATCGCCGTCATCACCGGTGCGGGCTCGGGCATCGGGCGTGCCATCGCACTGGGCTACGGCCGCGAGGGCGCGCGCGTGGTGCTGCTCGACATGAACGGCGATGCGGCGGCGGAAGCGGCCAAGGAGATCCAGAGCGCCGGCGGCAGGGCGGAGAGCTTTACACTCGACGTGACCAATCGCGACGCCTGCGTCGCGATGGCAAAGCAAGTGGCCGACAAGGTCGGGCCGGTCTCGATCCTGGTCAACAATGCCGGCATCGCGCGCCGCAACGGCATGCTCGGCACCGACGAGACCGTGATCAAGGATTGGGAAGACATCATCTCGATCAATCTCACCGGCGTTTTCAACGTCACGCATTCGTTCCTCGCACCGCTGCGCAAGAACAAGGGACGCATCGTCAACATCGGCTCGATCCAGTCCTTCGTGCATCTGCGCACGCCGAGTTCGCCGGCCTATACCGCCTCCAAGCACGGCGTGCTCGGCTTCACCAAGGCGTTGGCCGCCGAGCTCGGCAAGGATGGTGTGCGCGTCAATGCGATCGGGCCGGGCTTCATCGAGACGCCGTTGAACGAGAAGGTGCGCGCCACCAATCCCGACCTCGTCAAGGTCTTCATGGACCACACCCCGCTCGGCCGCGCCGGCAAGCCGGAGGACATCGTGGGTCCCGCCATCTTCCTCGCCTCGGACCTGTCGGCCTATGTCTCGGGATCGATCGTGATGGTCGATGGCGGGTACCGAACATTGTGACGGATGGAACCGCAATCGTGGCGATTTCTGGGTATTTTGCTTACAGAGCAGGGAGTTAGGGGCGCGTTAAGGACTTGTTAACCAAACCGGCACACCGTGGATCTACGGGGTAGTTGGTTCTCGATGTCTTCGCTTCACCGACGAAGCGGGCGTTGATCGGGAGGAGTTCATGTCTTACGCGTCCACCGTACCGTCGCCGGAAGCGCTGCTGCCGTCGCTGGCTCCAAATGAAATCGTCCCACTGCTGATCGGCGCGACCGTCGATGAAGTCGAGCGCGAGCTCGTGCTGCAAACGCTTGCGCGCTGCGACGGCAATCGCACCCGCGCCGCGCGCGTGCTCGGGCTGTCGGTCCGGACATTGCGGAACAAGATCCGCGAATATTCGGCCGACGGCATCGACGTGCCGCTGAGCGAGCACGCCGCAGCCTGACCGCACGTCGACGCTAGATCGGCAGGTCGATCGCAAGCCGCCGCCAGCGCGACAATAGTTCGCTGCCGTCGGCATCGAGGCAGCGAGCGAGACGCACCTCGGTCGTCGCGGCCCGTTGCAGCGTCTGCGCGACCAGCGCCGTCGCATAGTCCCAATAGTCGCGCCGCCCCTTCGGATCGTCGTCGACCAGGGATTTTGCGAGGATCTCGACGTAGATCGCAGCGACGGCTCTTTGCCAAAGCTCACCCGCGCGCGCGCCCTCCGCCGAGGGCGCGCCGGTCCGCGACTGCCAGGCCAACCAATAATTTTCCTCCGCGCCGCCCCAAGCAGATGGCAATAGCGATGGGTCGAGGCATGGCGAGCGACACTCAAGCGGCTGCATCCCGCGCGCGTCGCAGAAGAAGCAATAGCCGAGCTTGTCGTACCAGCCGACACGCAGCAATCTGCGAATCTCGGTCTGTTGATCCGCCGCGAGCTTCCTCACGCCCGTTCGTTCGAGATCACCGATGATCGCCTCCAGGCGATCGCGATCATACGGCTCGACCTCGAGCACCACGCCGATATTGCGTGGAAACAGCGCGTCGAGCATCTCGATCATCTCGCGATAGAATCGGCGCGCCAGGCCGCCGCCGCGCCACGCCTTCGCGACGCCGACATAGTTGCAGTAGATCAGCTCGCTTGCGTGATCATAGGTGAAGAAGCCGAGGCCGATCGCGCGCCCCTCCGCGCGCAGGATGAAGCAGCGCGAGTCGAGACAATATGACAGCTTCTGACCGCCGACACTGAACTCTCGTCGCTCGCCGACATCGTCTGACAGCACCCAGCGCACAATGTCGTCGGGCGCGTCGCGCTCGTTCGGAGGAAACAGCTCGGCATACAGATCGAGGACGCCGGTGTTGCGAAACGCCGCTTCGTCGCGCAGATCGTGCCGCGTCACCACGATGTCGAACGTCAGCGGCCCTGTTGCGTCACCTGCAACTGCCCCGCGCCTGTCGTTCAAAATCCGCAACGCGTCCTCCCGTCACAATCTTCGCATCGAATTATGACTGTTGATCGCTTGCATCAGCCGCGTCGGGCAGAATTGAAGCCGTCATCCAACCTCTGTTACAAGCGGCTTGAAATCGCGACGGAGCATATCAGTGGCTGACGAGACAATCTCCCGCCAGGGGTCACGAGGGGCGCAGGGGCCGCAGGGTCGTCAGGGCGAGCCGGGTCGGCCCGGTCCGCAAGGACATCCGGGGCGGCCGGGGCCGGAAGGTGCGCGCGGCAAGCCGGGCCCGCAGGGCAAGCCCGGACTGGTTGGGAAGGCGGGCCCCCAGGGCAAGCCGGGAGCGCAAGGCAAGACAGGCGTACAGGGTCCGCGCGGCGAAGCTGGTCCACAGGGACCGCAGGGACCGGCCGGCCCGCGCGGTGAAGCCGGCCCGCCCGGACAATTGCCGTCGATCGAGCAGGTGATGCCGTGGCTGCACATGATCTTCGACGCCTGGGAAGACTACAAGCGCACCAAGGAGCGTGAAGCCGCCGAGTTCGCCGAGCGCGATGCCGCCGAGCGCGCGGCAGCGGAAGCGATCGCGCTTGACGTCGACGCCATCGACTTCGCGGAAGATGACGACGAGGACGACGATCACAAGAAAAAGAAGAAGCAGCGCAAGAAGGACAAGAAGTAACCCCTCTTGTCCTCGCGACGACACGGCCAGCTCTGTCCGTGTCGCACCCGACGCCTACCGCTCCGCGCCCGGATTGGCCGGAGGATCGGAGGGCCGAGCGAGGTGCATGAGCTGGAAGACCCAGCGCATGGCGTAGTACCAGGCAACGCCCGCGAACGCCCCGCAGGCCGACAGGATGATGACATTGGCTAGGTCGATTGTCCCGCTCGACCACAGCATGCCGCAGGTCCAGAGCAAGGCGAACGCGATTGAACTGAACGTGAGGAGGGCGGCGGGCTTCATGGCGTTGCTCCGGGATCGGGTGAACGGCACCGATGCCCGGACGGGTGGCGCCGTACCGTGATCTGCATCACGATACGCCCCGCCCTCAGCCAAACCGCAGGCGCGAACGCTCCCTCGCCTTCTCCGCCTCCACCTCGCGATCGCGCGCCGGCGCCGTGGTCTGCAACGAGATCAGGAGCTTGCGCGCGGCGGTCGAGACCTCGGCCACCGCCAGGTTGAATGCAGCCTCATTGGAGTGCGACGGCCTGTTGAAGCCGGACAGTTTGCGCACGAACTGCAGCGCCGAGGCGTGGATCTCGTCCTCGGTGGCGGGCGGCTCGAAGTTGAACAGCGTCTTGATATTGCGGCACATGTCGGTCTCCCTCGCCCGCGGCAACGGGGCGGCTCCCTCAAAGACGATCGGCTGCTGCAAAATACGACATCGTGGTCTATTCTGGCAGTCTCATCGTCCACGGTGGAGCGAGGTTCCGGATGAGCCACGTGATCTACAAGGTCGTCCAGCACGACGGCGGCTGGGCCTATACCGTCAACGGGGTGTTCTCGGAACCATTTCCTACCCACGCCGCGGCACTTGCCGCTGCCCGACGCGCCGCCAACGAGCAGCGCGTCCCCGGCCGCACCGAGGCGATCCAGTACGAGACGTCGGACGGCAAATGGCTGACCGAAACCGCCTCCGGCAACGACCGCCCGGAGACCGAGGTCGAGGACGGCCGCTAGTTCACCTCGTCGCCTTCAGAACGGAACCTGGACGCCAAGCCGGTCGAAGAACGCCCGCCCCCGATCGGTGATCCGCAATGCGCGCGGAATCCGATGCGGCGCAACGCCGCGCATCTCGACCAGCCGCGCCAGCACGGCATTGGCAAAGGGACCGGCGAGATGCGGCACGCGCTCGGTCCAGTCGTTGCAGAGCCGCAGATGCGGCTGCCGCGCCGGATCGAAATCGATCGCCTCGGCCCGGCACCAGGCCAACCCCTGCTCCGTCACGCGACCACCGCGGCCGTCGATCACGACGAGGCGGCGGCGGATCAGCGCATTCGACAACAGCACGCCGAGCTGACCCGCAAGGTGGTGGTAGCAGGTGCGCGATTGCCTGAGCTGCTCGGCCGGCATCGCACGCCGCCGCCCCACGGTGGCCTTGGCCGCAAGATCGACGAGGTTCTCGATCAGCGCCGCGACGTCGTCGTCCCTGATCCGGTAATATCTGAACCTGCCCTGCGCCCACACGGAAAGCACGCGGGCGTCGACCAGCTTCTGCAAATGCGCGCTGGCGCCTTGCGGCGAAATGCCGGCGACCGCAGCAAGCTCGCCCGCCGGCAACGCCTTGCCGTCGGCCAGCGCACTGACCATCGCCTCGCGGACCGGATCGCCCAATGCCTCGGCGATCCGCGAAAATCCTGTCTGCAGGGATGATCCCACCGCATCGTCCTCCAGATCGCGCCGAACCGTCCTACCCGCATTCGCCGTGCGGCGCAGCTCATTTCAGATTTTCCTGAAACGTCGCGGCGGCCTCTTCCGCTCAAATGGGCGGCAGTCGACCAAACGCAAGGGAACAATCATGACAGCTGGCAGCAACGACGCGGAACGCATCTACAGGCTCTGGGATGAAGCGCTCGGCAACAAGGACCTCGAGGCAGCGCTCGCGCTCTACGCAGCCGACGCCTCGATCGAGAGCCCGCTGGTGCAGCATTTGATGCAGACCAAAGACGGGATCGTCCGCGGCCGCGATGCGCTGCGCGAGTTCATCACGCGCGTGTTCCGCACCAACCCGCCGCAACGGCGGCGCTTCAAGCAGGGTTTCTTCAGCGACGGCCGCGTCCTTACCTGGGAATATCCGCGGCAGTCTCCGGCCGGCGACCAGATGGATCTCGTCGAGGTCATGGAGATCGAGGACGGCCTGATCCAGCGTCATCGCGTCTATTGGGGCTGGTACGCACTCAACGTGCTCAAGGAGAGCTAGCCGAACATATCTTTGCCAGCCGCGCGGCGCAGCGCTCGGACAATGCTTTCGGTCATGCTAGGCTTGCGCTGACGCGGCTGGACAAATGCGCCGCGCGTGGGGAAAGCACCATGATCCGTTTGTGTGCGGCGCTTGCGGCCGCTCTCGTCTCGATGTCGGTACCGGCCATGGCTGCAGATTACCCCACGCCGCAGGATGGCGAGTGGACCGCGAAGGACTTCAAGTTTCACAGCGGCGAGGTGATGCCGGAATTGCGGCTGCACTACACCACGGTCGGCGCGCCGACCGGACAGCCGGTGCTGGTGCTGCACGGCTCCGGCGGCTCGGCCGCCAGCATGCTGACGCCGACCTTTGCCGGCCAGTTGTTCGGCCCCGGCCAGCCGCTCGACGCGGCGAAATACTACATCATCATCCCCGACGGCATCGGGCACGGCAAATCGTCGAAGCCGTCGGACGCGATGCGGACGAGCTTTCCGAAATACGACTACAATGACATGGTCGACGCGCAGTATAGGCTGGTCACCGAGGGGCTCGGCATCAAGCATCTGCGGCTCGTGATCGGCAACTCGATGGGCGGCATGCACACCTGGATCTGGGGCGTGCGCTATCCGCGGATGATGGACGTGCTGGTGCCGATGGCCTCGCAGCCGACCGCGATGGCGGCGCGCAACTGGATGCTGCGGCGGACGATGCTGGAAACGATCCGCAACGATCCCGACTACAATGGCGGCAACTACATCAGCCAGCCGCGGATGATGAAATACGCCATCGCCGCCTATCGCTTCGCCAGCGCCGGCGGCACGCTCAATTACCAGGCGCTGGCGCCGACCGCAGCGCGCGCCGACAAGATGGTCGACGACCAGCTGGCATTGCCGGTCACCGCGGATGCCAACGACTACATCTATCAATGGGAGGCCTCGCACGACTACGATCCCTCCGCCGGACTGGAGAAGATCGAGGCAACCCTGCTTGCCATCAATGCCGCCGACGATGAACGCAATCGGCCGGAGACCGGCGTCACCGAAGCTGCAGTGAAGCGGATCAAGAACGGCAAGATTGATCTGATCCCGGCAAGCGGCGAGACACGCGGCCATCTCACCACCGGCGATGCGAAGTTCTATGCCAGGCAATTGCAGGAACTGTTGCAGACGGCGCCGACGATGTAGCCATCGAGGTCAGGGCGATGTCCGCTGATCGCTTCCGCCGCATTGCGCTCAGCCTGCCCGAGGTCGTTGAAGGCGCGCATCACGGCACAACCGATTTCCGCGTCGGCAAGCGCATCTTCGCGACGCTCGGCTATCCTGACCAGGATTGGGGCATGGTGAAGCTGACACGCGAGCAGCAGGCCATGGTGGTCGAGGCCGAGCCGGAGGTCTTCCGGCCGGTGCCGGGCGGCTGGGGCAAGAGCGGCAGCACCAATGTCCGCCTCGCGAAGGTCGATCAGGTCACGCTGCGCAGCGCGCTGAACATGGCGCGGGACAATATCGCGGTGAAACCCGCGAAGAAGGCGCACGCGAAGCAATCATCCTGAGCGCAGTCATCTCGCACTGCATCACGCCTGACTGCGCGGCTTCGCTGATTCTTTGAGCATGCATCCCGCGCGCGGTTCGTGCCTAATCGCGCAAACACCGGATTCGCGTGACGCTACGCGCGGGTCACGTAGAAGTTTTCGCCGGAGGAAGGCAATGCGAAGGCTCGCGCATGTCGCGGTGCTTGCGTGGCTCGCCATGATGGCGGGCGCTGCACTGGCATTCGACAACGGCCAATATGACAACGTGGCGCCCGATATCCGCGCGTGGTTCAAGAGCGTGATCGCGCCGAATGGCGTGCCGTGCTGCGACATCTCCGACGGCCATCGCACCAGCTACGACGTTCGGGGCGGCGCCTATTGGGTGCCTATCGAGGGCGAGTGGATGATGGTGCCAGAGCGCGCCGTGATCCGCGATCGCGGCAACCCGGTCGGCGAGGCCGTGGTGTGGTACGTGCACCACCGCGGCAGCATCATCATCAGCTGCTTTGTTCCGGCGGATGCTGTCTGAACGGCGCCCGCCGCCTGCGCGGGAAGCCCCGCGCGCGAGATCGCGTCAATTTGAAACAGTTACTCTCTGTTAACCTTACTTTTTAACCAATAATTAAGGATGAGTTTGCGGGCGCCATGAGGCGCGGCCTAGCGTCTGCAGAAATGCTCCGTAACCGCGAGTTGGTGCGTGCCATGGCTCTTCGAAGAATGGCGTATCGAACATATGGGACGCTGATGGCGTCACTGATGGCTTCCCTTGGCGTTGCAGCGCTGCTGCTTGCTTCTCCGACCGAAACCTATGCGAGATCCGGATCCGCGGCGCGCGGCACGTTCTCCTCGCATCACCCAGCCTTCCGCCATCATGTGCGGGTGCCCGGCATCGTGTTGCCGGACGCGGGGGGATATTATGATGGTGCGGCGAGCGTTCCCTTCGCCGCCGAGGTCCCGCCGCCGGTCTCGAACGACGTCCGCTACACCTACACCCAGGACGTGCCGTGGGATTGGGCGCACCGCTATCCGCCGGCCGTGGTGCCGTCGGATCGTCCCTATGTGTCGAGCTGCCCCACCGAGAGCGTCACGGTGCCCGGACGCGGCGGCGACCGCACCGTCAACATCACGCGGTGCTACTGAGAAGCTTCGCCCCAATCAGAATCGCAAAAACAAAGAGGCCGCCCGCAAGGACGGCCTCTCGTATTTTGGCCGACGCTCAGCGCGCCGACAGACAGCCGGTCAGGAATCCTCGCCCTTCAGATGACCGACGTGCTTCTGGGTATAGAGCTCAAGGCCGATGCGCTTGATCAGGTCGAGCTGGGTCTCGAGGAAGTCGATGTGGTCTTCCTCATCCTTCATTAGCTGCTCGAACAGGTCGCGGCTGACATAGTCCTTGACGCCGTGGCAGTAGGTCGCCGCCTCCTGGTAGAGCGTGCGGGCGCCGATCTCGGCGGCGAGGTCACACTCGATGATCTCCTTGACGTCCTGGCCGATCTTCAGGGGATCGAGCACCTGCAGGTTCGGGAAGCCGTCGAGAAAGAGGATGCGATCGACGAACTTGTCGGCGTGCTCCATCTCCTCGATGGACTCCTTGCGCCAGACCTTGGCCATCTCCAGGAGGCCCCAATTGTTGAGCATCCGATAGTGCAGCCAGTATTGATTGATGGCGGTCAGTTCGCTGCGCAGCCCCTTGTTCAGATAATCGATGACCTTCGGGTCGCCTTGCATGATCCACTCCACCTGTCGCGGCCAACCTTGGCCGACGCTGAATTTAGAATGCTTCTAAATCAGATTACCGGCAAGAGCAACCCTTCGCAGAAGCGGCGCCTGGATAACCGGATTCGGAGGGATTTGGTGAAATCAGCAGGCCGCGAGCGCGAATTCGGCCGGCTCGGCGTCCTCGTTCGCGGCGTGCGGATGGCCGCTGTGGGGGCAGCCGGAGCAGCAGGCCTTGGCGCAGGGACCGAGCGCCTCGTCGATGATCGCCTTGATGGTGCGCGCGCAGCGGCCGCATTCGGCACTGCAGCCGAGGCAGCCGTACACCTGCTTGGCATTTCGTGTCACGGACCCACCGCCATTGACGGCATTGCGGACATCGTGGTCGCTGAGGACGTTACAGGAACAGACAATCATCGGAGCAAGGCGGGGTCCAACGGTGATGCTTCCCAGTATGGATATTGTCGGCTCCCGCGCGATGCAAAAGGAAAAAGCAGTTTTTGTAGCAATTCCAAACTGATGCGGGATTCATATTGGAATGAGTCTAAATCGGTCGGAGTTCGAACCCGCGGGGTGGCGGGCCAATAAGCGATTTTCTTCGCCGCCGACCGCCATGAGCACGCGCCTCGCTGGGTGCTATCGGGCTTGTGCGTTGCAAGATATTCCAAAAGCTGCAAGCATTTGGTCGCGAATGCGGCAGCGTCGTTCATTGATCATTCAAGCTGAATATGGAACCCTCCGGCGAGACAGATCGCCAATGCACGCTGTCCCTGCTGCCGTGAGAAAGGTGAGGCCATGAAGAAGACATTGCTGGCGCTTTGCGCCGTTGCCGCTGTGGCGGCTTCGACTGTGGCGGTGCCCGCCCCCGCCCAGGCACAACGCGGTGTCGCCGCCGGCGTCGCTGCGGGATTGATCGGTGGCGCCATCGTCGGTGGCGCGATCGCATCGCAGAACCGCTATTACGGTCCCGGATACGGCTACTATGCGCCCGGCCCGGCCTATGTCGCCGAACCCGGCTACGGCCCCGACTGCTTCTGGCAGCGCCAGCGGTTCTGGGACGGCTACACCTGGCGCGTTCGCAGCGTCCGCGTTTGCGATTGATCGCCGTTCATCTCGATTAAATCGAACCAGTTGTCCCGGAAAACCGACTGTTTCTCCGGGACATCTGCTGTAGATGGCCAGAAAAAACCGCTTTTCTGCGCGATCAGCCTGCGGACGTTTACTTTCGGTTGACTGTTCTGCGCTGTTTAGCAAGACAGCAGTTCGAGATCAGCGTGCGAGTCACCTCAACCCGGCGCCGAACCACGACGCCACCACCTTCCAGGAGAGCCAAAGACATGAAGAAGACTTTAGCTGCCCTTGTCGCCGTTACCACGATTGCCGGTTCGCTGGCCGTTGCTCCGGCTGCCAAGGCTGGTGACGGCGGCGCCGTCGCGGCCGGCGTTGCCGGCGGCCTGATCGGCGGCGCCCTGCTGGGCGGCGCGATCGCGGGCGCTCGCCCCGCCCCGGTCTATGTCGCACCGGCGCCGGTTTACGTCGAAGAGGCCCCGTGCCGCATGGTTCGCGAGCGCTTCTGGGACGGCTACGGCTGGCGCTTCCGTCGCATCCAGGTTTGCGACTGATCGACCGACACGCTTTCAGCATCACGCTCGAAAACCCGGCCTCGCGGCCGGGTTTTTGCTTTGCGCCACCAAGCGGTCTTGCGAGCCAGCCCGGTCAGCGTTGCCCGTTCATCGCGCGCAGCACCGCCTCGCTCGGCCAGCAATCGACCTTCAGCCCGGCCTGCTTCTGATAGGCGCCGAGCGCCGCGCGGGTCTGCATCCCGGCCTTGCCATCGAGCTTGTCCTTGTAGAGACCGATCTTCGTCAGCTGCTGCTGCATCGCCTCGACATCGGCGGAGCGCAGCTGCTTCGATGCCGACCATGGCGTCGCGAATGGCTGCGGGCTCGTCATGCGGTCGGCGAGGTGGCCGACGAACAGCACGTAGAGATCGGAGAAATTGTATTCCTTGATCACGAAGTAGTTCGGCGTCGTCAGGAAGGCAGGACCGTAGCTGCCTTCCGGCTGCAGCAGCGAGGCCGATTGCGCCTGCTCGGCCGCGCTGAGCTTCTGCCCGCGCACCGGCACGAAGCCTGCGCGCAGCCACTGGCTGATCGGCTTCGTCACTTCAGGCACGCCCATCGTGCAGTCGGCATTGGCCGGCGCCTGCACCTCATAGGCCCAGCGCACGCCGGGCTGCCAGCCCTTGTTGACCAGTTGCTGCGCGGCGGAGGCGAGCGCGTCTGGCACCGAGTGCCAGATATCGACGCGGCCGTCGCCGTCGAGATCGACGCCGTGCTTGTAATATTCAGACGGCAGGAACTGGGTGTAGCCGGTCGCACCGGCCCAGGAGGAGCGCATCTCCTTGCGCGTCACCGCGCCCTCGCCGAGGATCTTCAGCGCGAGAATGAACTCGGTACGGTACTGATCCTTGCGGCGGCCGACATAAGCCTGCGTCGCCACCACGCGCAGTGTGTCGTAGGGCAGCGAATAGCGCCCGTAATCGGTCTCGCGGCCCCAGATAGCCAGCACGACGGTGGCCGGGACGCCGAACCGCTTCTCGATCGCATCGAGCGACGGCCGATACTTCTGCATCAGCCGCTGCCCCTCCGCGGCGAGCCGCGCGATCGAGGCTTCCTTGATGTAATCGGCCGGCACCTGCACGAACTCGGCCTGCGCCGGCGCGCCGGTCTTGGGACGTCCGGGCAGGATCAGGTCGGGCAGCTTGTAGTCGGGCTCGAGCGAGCGCGTCTCGCGATCGAAGGTCTCGCGCGACACGCCGGCGGCCTTGGCCTCCGGCCACAACGAGGCGATGAACTGGGTGAACGCAGCATCGGCGGCGAATGCCGGCCGCTGCAGCGGCGCACAAAGCAGCAGCGCGAATGCGACAATGATGGCTGGCCATTTCATGATCGATCTCACCCTGCGGAAACGGTCATTGCGACGCGGATTCGGCAATTGTCAGAATTCAATTCTGGGTGGTAAGTTTTGCCATGCGCATATTTCTGTCATTTCCCTCCGAACTGGAATCGCAGGCTGACAGCATCGCCCAGTCCCTGCGCAATTGCGACCATGACGTTTTCTTTTCGCACGACGATCTTCCGCCGGGCGACAGCTTCGATGCGCGCGTCGAAAAAGCCATCGAAAGCAGCGATTTTATGGTGTTCCTGATCAGTCCGGAATCGGTGACCAGGGGACGCTACACGCTGAGCGAGCTCGCCTTTGCCCGGAACAAATGGCCGAACCCCAGCAATCGCGTGCTGCCGGTGATGATGGCGCCGACCCCGCTCGACCAGGTTCCGACCTATCTCAAGGCGGTCACGATCCTCGAACCCCAGGGCAGCGCGGCCGCCGAGACACGGGCCGCCGTCGATCGCATGCTGGAGGCCAAAAGCGAGCAGTCGCGCGACCGATCGATTTTGCCCTTCGCCGTGCTGTCGCTTGCGTCGGCCATCCTGTGCAGCCTGGTCGCGACCTATGCGCTCAACGTCCTGCAATATTCGTTCGTCGTCTCCGACGCCGGCGGGATCACGATCCTGCCCGGCGTGATATTCGGCGCGGCGATCGCGACCTGCAACGTCATGTTTGGCGCTAGGGACCGGTTTCAGCTGGCGCTGGTGGTCGCGATCACGACGGCAGCGTGGATCGCGGCCTACGATGCCAGCGCCGTCACGCTTCAGGTACTCGGCCAATATGCGAGAACCGCGCCGATTGAGGGCAATGCCGCGAACCCGGCCCAGATCACCGAGACGCTCGGCAACAATCCCTACATGGGATTTTTGATCGGCGGCATCGGCGGCGCCGTCGGCGGAGCCATCACCATTCTCGGCGTGCTCCTGACCAACCCCGCATTCAGGCGGATCGACAGCGTCGTCGTGACCTGGATCGCGGCCATCGCAGCCGGAACGGTTTACGGCGCGATCGTCAGGCTGCCGACCTTGCTGGGCTGGCTGGTGCTGTTCGGCGTCTGGCAGACCGCGTTCATCCTCGCGATGGCCCGCGGATTTCCGCGCGGCGCCGCGCAGATCCCCGAATGGCTCGGCAGATCCGCGCCGGCATTGTTCGGCTCACGCGCGGCGCGGTGACGCCGCGCCGCCGTTCATCCCTAATGCCCAACCTGCTGCTTGGCGCCCTCGATCGAGTCGTTCGACAGCTTGTCGACAATGGCGATGCCGATCGCCGACAGGATGAAGACGCAGTGGATGATGGTCTGCCACATCACGCCGGTCTCGGTGTAGTTGCCCTTGCCTGACGACAGCGCGCCGGCCTCGATGAAGGTGCGCAGCAAATGGATCGAGGAGATGCCGATGATCGCCATCGCCAGCTTGATCTTCAGCACGCTGGCATTGACGTGGCTGAGCCATTCCGGCTCGTCCGGGTGGCCCTTCAGATTGAGGCGCGAGACGAAGGTCTCGTAGCCGCCGACGATCACCATCACGAGCAGGTTCGAGATCATGACGACGTCGATCAGGCCGAGGACGGCCAGCATGATCTGCTGCTCGCTGAAATCGAAGGCATGGGCGAACAGGTGCCACAATTCCTTCAGGAACAGCACGACATAGACGCCCTGGGCGATGATCAGGCCGACATAGAGCGGCAATTGCAGCCAGCGCGATCCGAAGATCAGCATGGGAACGGGACGCAGCGACCGGCCCTTTGCGGGGGCGCGCGCCTCGGAAAGTGCGGACATGGTGGAGTGCTCGCAGAATTTGATTTGCGGGAGCGCTCTATCTACGCAATCCCGCGCGCTTGAAAAGCGACAACTGGCCGCAGATTGCGCCGCGATGCCGTCACGATCCTGCCAACGAGCAACGGTCGAACGCGGCGCGATGGCCGCGTTCGACCGCCTGAACCGATCAGCGCGTCAGCTTCTTGTACTTCACGCGATGCGGAATGATGCTGTCCTGGCCGAGCCGGCGCATCTTGTCCTTTTCGTAATCCTGGAAGTTGCCCTCGAACCATTCGACATGGCTGTCGCCCTCGAAGGCCAGGATATGGGTCGCGATGCGGTCGAGGAACCAGCGGTCATGGCTGATGATAACGGCGCAACCGGCGAAGTCCTCCAGCGCCTCTTCCAGCGCGCGCAGCGTGTCGACGTCGAGGTCGTTGGTCGGTTCGTCGAGCAGCAGCACGTTGGCGCCCGACTTCAGCATCTTGGCGAGATGCACGCGGTTGCGCTCACCGCCCGACAGCGCGCCGACCTTCTTCTGCTGGTCGGCGCCCTTGAAGTTGAACGCCGAGCAGTAGCCGCGCGAATTGACTTCCTTCTTGCCGAGCAGGATCAGCTCGTTGCCGCCGGAGATCTCCTCCCACACCGTCTTGTTGCCCTCGAGCGCGTCGCGCGACTGGTCGACATAGCCGAGATGCACGGTCTCGCCGACCGTAATGGTGCCCTTGTCCGGCGTCTCCTGCTCGGTGATCATCTTGAACAGCGTGGTCTTGCCGGCGCCGTTGGCACCGATCACGCCGACGATGCCGCCGGGCGGCAGCTTGAAGGTGAGATCGTCGATCAGCAGGCGATCGCCAAACCCCTTGCTGAGGCCTTCGAAGTCGACGACGTTGGCGCCGAGCCGCTCGGCGACCGGAATGATGATCTGCGCGGTCTGGGTCTGCTTCTCGCTCGCCTTCTTGAGCAGCTCCTCATAGCGCTGGTAGCGGGCCTTCGACTTGGCCTGGCGCGCCTTCGGCGAGGACGCCACCCATTCCTGCTCGCGGGCCAGCGTCTTCTGATGCGCGGCGTCCTCCCGGCCTTCCTGCTCGAGCCGCTTCTGCTTCTGAACCAGCCAGGACGAGTAATTGCCCTCGTAGGGGATGCCGCGGCCGCGGTCGAGCTCGAGGATCCAGCCCGTGACGTTGTCGAGGAAGTAGCGGTCGTGGGTGACGATCAGGATCGCGCCGGGATAGTTGCGCAGATGGCCTTCCAGCCACGACACCGACTCGGCGTCGAGATGGTTGGTCGGCTCGTCCAGCAGCAGCAATTCCGGCTGGTCGAGCAGCAGGCGGCACAGCGCGACGCGGCGGCGTTCACCACCGGACAGTTTTTTGACATCGGCATCGTCGGGCGGGCAGCGCAGCGCGTCCATCGCCTGGTCGACCTTGCTGTCGAGATCCCACAGGCCCTGGGCCTCGATCTCGTCCTGCAGCTTGGTCATCTCGTCGGCGGTCTCGTCCGAATAGTTGACCGCAAGCTCGTTGTAGCGGTCGAGGATCGCCTTCTGCTTGGCGACGCCGAGCATGACGTTCTCACGAACGTTGAGTGCCGGATCGAGGTGCGGCTCCTGCTCGAGATAGCCGACGCGGGCGCCCTCGGCGACCCAGGCCTCGCCGTTATACTCCTTGTCGAGGCCGGCCATGATCTTGAGCAGCGTCGACTTGCCCGAGCCGTTGACGCCAAGCACGCCGATCTTGGCGTCCGGGTAGAAGCTCAGATGGATGTTATCGAGCACCTTGCGGGTCGGGTACGCCTTGGTCAGACCCTGCATGAAATAGATGAACTGGCGAGCCATCCGCTGTCCCTGGAATTGATCCGATTTGTGGAAATTTTGCTGCCGCCGATGTAACGGCCGGCCCCCGAAAGCGCAACCGCGGGACCTCTGTTTTCCGTCCGTTCACCACGTTTCGCGGCTTCACCACGGGTGATTACGGGTTCGACGCCATGTGTGCGCCGAATCACGACAATTGAAACCATCTTTTAATAAATCAGGCCAAAACTCGTTCTCAACGTCGAAAAACGGCGATTTTCGCGGCAGAACCGCGGCCAAAACAGTTGAGGCCACGTCATGGCTACCATCATTTCAGCACCCCTTCCGCGCCCGACGACCAAAGGCGAGGCGACGCTGTTCGCCGAATTCCGCGCCTTTTGGCACGCCTTCGTCGCCAAGGCTTTCAATCCCTACCGGCCGGAACTGCATTATATGCGCGGCCCGGGTCCGGCTTGCCGCGCCAAGCAGATGGCGCTGTCGCCGGCGGTCCGCGCGATGCTCGCCGATATCCGCGCCACGAAGACGCAGTCTCCGCGCGCGTGACAATCGCCGCTTTTTGAAACCGTGGCCGCTTGCGCGCCTGCCGATTGCGCGCGACCATGACGGGTATTCCGACGGTTGATCTCCCGCCGTCGCCCTCACCGTGAATGGACCTTCCCCGATGACGCGGCTCCGCTGTGCGATCCTCGACGACTATTTTGACATCGCGCTTTCGGTGGCCGACTGGCCAAAGGTCAAGGACCGGGTCGACGTCACCGTGTTCGACAAACCGTTCGCGAGCGAGGCGGAAGCGGCGACGAAGCTGAAGGATTTCGAGATCATCTGCGCGATGCGCGAGCGCACCCCGTTCCCGAAGAGCCTGCTCGACGCGCTGCCCAGGCTGCAACTCCTGATCACCTCAGGCATGCGCAACGCGGCGATCGACATGGAGGCCGCCAAGGACCGCAAGGTGGTGTTGTGCGGCACCCAATATAGCCGCGATCCCACCGCGCCCCTGACCATGGGCCTGATCCTGGAACTGACCCGCGGCATCGGCCGCGAGAATGCGCGCATGCACGCCGGCGAGGCCTGGCAGACCTTTGCCGGTACCGAGATCGAGGGCAAGACGCTCGGCATCATCGGCCTCGGCAAGCTCGGCAGCAAGGTCGCCGGCATGGCCAAGGTGTTCGGCATGAACGTAATCGCCTGGAGCCCCAATCTGACGCCGGAGAAGTGCAAGGAGGCCGGCGTCGGCTATGCCGGCAAGGACGAGCTGTTCGCGACATCAGACATCATCACCATCCATGTCGTGCTGAGCCCGCGCTCGCGCGGACTGGTCGGCGCCGCCGATCTCGCCCGCATGAAGCCGTCGGCCTATCTCGTCAACACCGCGCGCGGGCCGATCGTCGACGAGGACGCCCTGTTCGCGGCGCTTCGCGACAAGACGATCGCCGGCGCCGGCATCGACGTGTTCTCGGTCGAGCCGCTGCCGTCTGATCACCCGCTGCGCAAGCTCGACAACGTCGTGATCACGCCGCATCTCGGCTATGCCACGCGCGAGAGCCTGCAGGCGCATTATCAGCAGATGGTCGAGTGCATCGATGCCTTCACCAAGGGCAGCGAGCCGCCGCGGCGCCTGGCCTGATCGTCACTAGCCGAGCCAGCGGAACGCGCGTTCGAGCTCGGCGCGGCCGTTCCGGTCGTACCAGCGCCCGTGGGCGAGGATGATCCGCTCCGGATTCCATTCGATCATGCGGGCGACGATGGCCCTCAGCGCAGCGCGGTCCCGCGAGAAGGTCAATCGCATGTCGCGCGGCGTGCCGCCGTCGGGATCGCGCACGCCCCCGAGCCAGATCAGGAACCGCATCAACGGCGAGCGGACTCGTCCGGCCTCAAAATTCTCGATCAGGTCGGTCAGCAGCAATGTCCGCGACGGCAGATGGAAGAACACGACCTCCGTCATGTAGCTGCCTGCCACCGGCAGCGTCGCGATCCACTCATCCCAGGGATAGCCGGATGATCGTTCCAGCGGCTCGCCTTCGAAGGTCAGCCGACTGCCGACCTGTTGCTTGATCCCGGGCGCAAGGAAGATGCGCGCGTCCGGATAGGCAGCATGCCATTCCGGAATCCACCAGTAATGCAGACGATTCGGAGCGATGATCCAGCGCGGTACGCCCAGCTTAACGATTGCGGCCTTGAGCTCGGCCAGCAATGGTGTCGGCGAGTGAATGAACAGCCGCCCATCCGGCAGGCGAACGATCGTCGCGCGCGTTGGAAACGGCATCTTGAACCAGCGCGGGCCGAACCGGATGATCGGACCATCGATCATCCATACATCATCGGCGACAGGCTTCGGCGTATTCAGCGGCGGATAGGTTTCGCAGACGCACTGCATCGCATTGCCTCCCGGGCGGCAACGTCGGGATGCGCGGCTAGTTGCAACAAAAAAGGCGCGCTGTTCGCGCGCCTTTTTCAATGATGAACTTGCCGGTTGGCCTAGCGCACAGTCACCGGTGCGGGCAGCGGCTGCACCGTGGTCGGCTGCGTGCCGGGCAGCGGCGCGGCCGCCTGAGCCTGGGCCGCGGCGGGAGCCATCGGGTTCGCGGGCGCGGCAGAAGCCGTTGCCGTTCCCGGCGGCGGACCACCGGGCAGCACGACCACGCGGGTGCCGACCTTGGCGCGTTCGAACAAATCGGAGACGTCTTCGTTCAGCATGCCGATGCAGCCCGACGAGACGAACTTGCCGATGGTCGACGGCTGGTTGGTGCCGTGAATACGGTACACGGTCGAGCCGAGATACATCGCGCGGGCGCCGAGCGGGTTGCCGGGTCCGCCGGCCATGAAGCGCGGCAGATAGGGCTGACGCTCGATCATCTCGGTCGGCGGATGCCAATCCGGCCACTCTGCCTTGCGGGTGATCTTCTGCACGCCGGTCCAGGTGAAGCCGTCGCGGCCGACACGGACGCCGTAACGGACCGCCCGGCCATTGCCCAGGATGTAATAGAGGTAGGTGTTCGACGTATCGACAACGATCGTGCCTGCCGGCTCCTTGGTCGCGAACGACACTTCCTGGCGACGCAGATTCGGCGGCAGTTGCGCCGGGGCGTCTTCCGGCTGCTCGTCCGGCGGCAGCGCCGCGATCTGCACCGGCTTGCCATTGGCATCGACCGGCGCCTGCTGCTGCGGCACGGCTCCGGTAACGCCCTCGGGCGGACGCATGCCGCCGCGGTCGTCGCCATAGGAAACGCCGGCGGCCGGAACGCCATTGTCGCGATTGGCTTGTTGCGCACCCGGACGGTCGCCGTAGATCACCGGCGGCGGCCCCATCGGCCGGCCATAGCGGGGATCATCGGGCGACATCACCGGGCCAGTCGGCGCGCCACGGTCGGAATAGACCGGAGGAGCATTCATCGGACGGCCATAGCGCGGATCGTCCGGCGACATCACCGGACCGGGCGGCACACCGCGATCGGAATAGGTGGGCGCATTCGCCGGACGGCCATAGCGCGGGTCGTTCGGCGACAGCACCGGGCCGGGCGGCGGCAATGCAGCCGAATCCTGCCCGTCATCGTCATTGAGAGCGTCGAAATCCGGCATGTTGCCCTGAGGGTAGGGCTGGGGCGCCGTCGAATAGGCGGTGCCCTGGGGCGCCGGATAACCCTGCTGCGCATGCGCAAGCGAGGTTCCTGCCACGCCGAGAGCCGCGGCAGCGCAAATCGTCAGAATGCGGTTGATCATCATTGCTCTGTTATAGTCCCCAAGCCACACCGGACTGTTAACGGCCCAATGCAGGAAGATAGCGGCGCATTCAAGACAAATCCGCGAAATCCGGGCTATTCCGGGCCCTTTGTGATTTCGCGTCAACGCTGCGGCAAAGATGTCTCACGGGCTTGGAATGTTTGTCCACGTGGCCAAAGTCATCAATCACCCGCATTTTGTAACAAACAGTCCCGGGACGTTGCGATATCTTCGAATCGGCCTGATTCGCGCTCGCGACGCCGGCTTTCTTGTGTGGTCACCGCGTTCCCTCGACATCGAAGACCCTCCCGCAGAAGGGGGAACCCGCGCCCATGCTCCCCGGCCTTCGTTTTCTGTTCGCCGCGATCGTGCTGGCGACCTCGCTTCTGGTGTTCGGGTTAGGGGCAGCCGCGCTGTTTCGCGCGGCGCATGAAGAGTTCGCCAGCATTCCGGTCCGCCGGGCGCCGCCCGAGCCGCAATTCGCGCAGCAGCCCGAGACCCCGCCGGTGCTTGCCATGGTGCGGGTCGACCCGCCAGCCACCGACAAGGTGACGACCGAAACTCCAGCAGCCCCGCCCGCGTCCGAGCCGGCCGCGTCCGAACCGGCTGCTCCCGCTGAGGTCACCCCTGCAGCCGAGCCGGAGAAGGTCGCCGCCGTGACGGCGGATGATCCGGTCCCGCCCGCTCCGCCGAAGCCGGAAGCCCAAGCCGCGACCACGCCAGCGCCGGCCCAATCCGCCGACACTGCGGCGCAGACTCCGACCGCAGATCCCTTGCCGGCATCGGAGCCGACGCCCGCTGCCGCCGAAGCCGCACCGGCAGCCACCGAGGCCAAGGTCGCCGCCGTCGCCGATCCGCCTGCCCCCAGCGAGCCCGCGCCTCCTCCGCCAGCACCAGCGATGGCAGCGCCCGAGCCCGCCCCGCCGCCGTCACCCGAGGCGATCGCGGCCGCGACGAAGATCGCGACGCTGGGCGGACCTGAAGTTGTTGTCGAAGCGCCGGTGGCGCCGAAGGCCATTGAGGCGAAGAAGCCGGAGCGCAACGCGGTCAGCAAGCCGGCACATCGCAAGGAGCGGCGGCGGATTGTCCGCGCGCAGCCGGTTCGGCAGGTCGTTCAACAGCAGCTCGATCCGTTCGGCCAGCCGACCCTGGTGCCGCTCACCCGGCGCTAGCAAGCAGGAATGACCTGTCAGGCCGGCCCCGTCGCGATCGGCGGGCCGCTCGCCTGCCCCCATTCCGACCACGAGCCGTCATAGAGCGCGCTCTCGGTGATGCCGAGCCGGTAGAGCGCAAGCGTCAGCACGCCGGCCGAGACGCCCGAGCCGCAGCTCGTCACGATCGGCGCATCGAGCTTCACGCCGGCGCCCGTGAACGACTTGCGCAGGTCATCGAGCGGCTTCATCTCGCCGGTCGCGGCATCGAACAGCTGGTTGTAGGGCACGTTGCGGGCGCCTGGGATGTGGCCGGCGCGGATGCCCAGCCGCGGCTCCGGCGCGCGGCCCTCGAAGCGATCGGCGGCGCGCGCATCGATCACCTGCTCGGCACGGCTTTCGACATTGGCGATCATCTGCTCGATGCTGCGCACGCGCTGCGGATCGTAGCTCGCCTTGAAGGTCGCAGGCTTCGGCTTCACCTCGCCGCTCTCGACCGCCCTGCCCTCGGCGCGCCACTTCTTCAGGCCGCCGTTGAGGATGCGCACGTTGCGATGGCCATAGGACAGGAACATCCACCAGGCGCGCGGCGCCGCAACCCAGCCGCCGGAATCGTAGATCACGACGGTGTCGGCATTGCTGATGCCGAGTCCGCCGACGTCGCGGCCGAACTGCTCGGCGCTCGGAAACATGTGCGGCAGCGGATTGGAGTGGTCGGACACCGCATCGACGTCGAAGAACACAGCGCCGGGCAGGTGCGCGGCGAGATAATCATCCTTCGGCAGCGGCAGCACGCCCGGCAGCTTGAAGGTCGCATCGAGCACCTTGACGTTGGCATCGCCGAGATGCGCAGCCAGCCATTCGGTCGAAACGAGCGGATCGTCGGTCGTCGTCATCTTGCGTGTCTCTCCATCGTCATTGCCGGACTTGATCCGGCAATCCATCTTGCTTTGAAGCGATGGACATACGGGTCAAGCCCGCGTGTGACATCCCGCCTAGCCCTTCTTCTTCGGCTCCCACGCCTCGATCGGCCCGCCGGCCTCGCGCCAGGCGGCAAAGCCGCCGCCCATATGCGCGACCGGCTTCAGGCCCATGTCCTTCGCGGTCTTGGCGGCGAGCGCCGAGCGCAGGCCGCCGGCGCAGTGGAAGATGAACTTCTTGTCTTCCTGGAAGATCGGCTTGGCATAGGGGCTGTTCGGATCGATCCAGAACTCGAGCATGCCGCGGGTGCAGGAGAACGCGCCGGGGATCTTGCCGTCGCGCTCGATCTCGCGGGGATCGCGGATGTCGACGATGACGACGTCGTTCTTGCCGATCAGCGTGATCGCATCGGCCGCGCTGATGGTCTCGATCTCGGCATTTGCCTCGTCGATCATCACCTTGATGCCGCGGTGGATGTTCTGGGGCATGGAGCTCTCCCTGGATGTTGTTGGCGCGCCCGCCGGCACGCGACGCGTGTGCGTTTACCGCACCAGCTCCCGCATCGCGTTCTCCAGACCTTCGATCGTGATCGGATACATGCGCTCGGAGAACAGGCGGCGGATGATGGTGGTCGATTCCGAATAGTCCCAGTGCTTCTGCGCCACAGGATTGAGCCACACCGCGTGCGGATAGGTGCGGATGATGCGGTCGAGCCAGACCGAGCCGGCCTCTTCGTTGACATGCTCGACCGAGCCGCCGGGAACCATGATCTCGTAAGGCGACATCGAGGCGTCGCCCACGAACACCACCTTGTAGTCGTGCGGGTACTTGTGCAGCACGTCCCAGGTCGGCGTGCGATCGGTGAAGCGCCGCTTGTTCTGCTTCCAGACGCCTTCATAGAGGCAGTTGTGGAAGTAGAAATATTCCATGTGCTTGAATTCGCTCTTGGCGGCCGAGAACAGTTCCTCGACCTGCTCGATATGCGAATCCATCGAGCCGCCGATATCGAAGAACACCAGCACCTTGACCGCGTTGCGCCGCTCGGGGCGCATGTGCACGTCGAGATAGCCGTGGTTGGCGGTCTCCTTGATCGTGGTGTCGAGGTCGAGCTCGTCCGGCGCGCCGGTGCGCGCGAACTTGCGCAGCCGCCGCAGCGCGACCTTGATGTTGCGGATGCCGAGCTCGACATTGCCGTCGAGGTCCTTGAACTCGCGCTTGTCCCACACCTTCACGGCGCGGTTGTTGCGGTTCTTCTCCTGCCCGATGCGGACGCCCTCGGGATTGTAGCCATGGGCGCCGAACGGCGAGGTGCCGGCGGTGCCGATCCACTTGCTGCCGCCCTGGTGGCGGCCCTTCTGTTCCTCGAGCCGCTTCTTCAACGTCTCCATGAGCTTGTCCCAGCCCATGGCCTCGATCTGCTTCTTCTCTTCCTCGGTGAGATATTTCTCGGCGAGCTTCTTAAGCCACTCCTCGGGGATCTCGGCCTTGCCCATGGCGTCGAGCAGGCTCTCGAGCCCCTTGAACACGGTGCCGAACACGCGATCGAACTTGTCGAGATTGCGCTCGTCCTTCACCAGCGCGGCGCGCGACAAATAGTAGAAGTTCTCGACCGTCTGCTCGGCGAGATCGGCGTCAAGCGCTTCCATCAAGGTCAGATATTCCCGTAGCGTCACGGGGACCTGGGCGTCGCGCAGCGATGTGAAAAACTGCAGGAACATATTTACTTAAATCGCCCGCCCTGCCGGTGCCGTCAAGGGCCCCTCCCCCGGTTGCGGCCGCGGATCAGCCATTCACTTTCACTTAACCACCCCGGCCAGCTTCGGCTCCCGGCGCCGAAACGTGACATTAAGATCGGACGTTGATCGTTGCAGTAACACGCGCCCAGTGGACCCGATCGACGTGCCCAACAGCCCCGCCAAGCCGCCGAAACTGTTTTCGCCGACGGCGATCGTCGCCGCCGTCGTGGCGGCAATGAGCATATTCGTGCTGGGTCTGCTGATCTGGAAGGCGGTCGAGGCGCGCACCACGGCGCTGGCCCAGGGCGAGCGCGACATCCGCAACCTGACCCACTCGCTGGCGGAACACGCCTCGCATTCGGTCCAGGCGATCGACGTGGCCATGAATGCCATGGTGGATCTGCTGAAATACCAGAAGCCGCGCGTCGATCGCTTCAACGCGGCGCTGCGCAAGACCGCCGACGCGCTGCCGCAGATCAAGGAGATCGGCGTGATCGACCCCGACGGCAACCGGATCTACTCGTCGGCCGCGGAGCTGCCGGCGCACAACAATGCCGATCGCGGCTATTTCATCGGCCATCGCGACTCGACGGATGCATCGCTGCACATCAGCGAGCCGTTGCAGTCGCGCCTGACCGGTCAGCCGACCATCGTGCTGTCGCGGCGCGTCACCAGGGAGGACGGCAGCTTCGGCGGCGTGTTGTTCGCGACCATCGAAACAAGCTATTTCGACAACTTCTATCAAGCCTTCAAATTCGGTCCGCACGCCGGAATTACCCTGCTTCGGCTCGACGGCATCGTTTTGGCGCACTGGCCGGCGGGTAAGTGGAACAAGGAGGTGTCCGCGGCATTCAAGGCGAGGATCGAGCAGGACCGGACCGGCTACACGAAAACCACATCGCCGTTCGACGGACGCGTCAAATATCTCGGCTTCGAGCGCGCTTCGCAATATCCGATCGTGGTCACCGTCGCCTTGCCGGAAGCCCAGGTTCTCGCCGCATGGCATGACGATTTGCGCAACGACCTGTTTGTCGCCGTCATACTGATGGGAAGCGTCATCCTGTTCGCGATCCTGCTCGGCAAGGAGTTTGCCAAGCGCACCAGGGTCGCGCGGATGCTCAGGGAACGGGAGGCGCGCTACCGGCTGCTTGCCGACAACATCGCCGATGTGGTGATCCTGCTGGACCGCAACGGCCGCTTCCTGTTCGTGTCGCAGTCGGTCGAGACCATCCTCGGCCGCAACCCGGACGATCTGATCGGCAAATCCTGCTTCGAGTTCGTGCATCCCGATCACCTCGCCGACGTCGCCGGCGCGACATCGGAATTGACCAACTGGACGACCACCAAGACCGTCGAATTCAAGACCTTCCGCGCCGATGGCAGCGAGGTCTGGGTCGAGATCAACTTCAAGCTTGCCGGCGCGGCGGAAGACCACCAAGCCATCGAGGTCGTCGGCGTGCTGCGCGACGTGACCGAGCGCCGCAAGATGGAGGACGAGCTCAACGCACTGAACATCCGCCTGTCCGAGCTGGCGACGACCGACGGCCTGACGACCCTCGCTAACCGCCGCAGCTTCGACAGCGCGCTGCCGCGCGAGTTCCGCGACCGGGAGCAGATCTCGCTGATCATGCTCGATATCGATCACTTCAAGGGTTTCAACGACACGCAGGGTCACCAGGCCGGCGACGAGTGCCTGCGGCGCGTGGCGCGCGTGATCGCGGACGCCACCACCAATACCACCGCGCTGGCGGCGCGATACGGCGGCGAGGAGTTCGCGATCATCCTGCCCGGCGTCGGCGAGCAGGATGCACTGAAGGTCGCTGAAGCGATGCGCCTCACGGTGCGGTCGCTGGCGATCGCAAATCCGGCCGCACGCCGCGGCGTGGTTTCGATCAGCCTCGGGATCGCCAGCCGGTCGGCCGCCACCGCGAGCGAGACCGAGCTGCTCGGCCGGGCCGATCTTGCGCTCTACGAGGCGAAACGCTCGGGACGCGACCGCACGGTGCTGGCCTCGTCGCTCGCGGGAGACAATCATTCCGCAGGACGGAAACAGTACGCCTGACATACTATGTGTCCGGTACCGCTGCGCTGCGGAATCCGCGCTAGACCGCCCGGCTTTTTCAATTAGAATTGTACCGGACAAGATTTCGGAGAGGACATGCGACCGCTGCGAGAGCGGTCGTTTCGTGTGGGGGCCCGGGCCGCCGACGAACGAAGCAAGGCAAACAGATAGATGAAATTCACGGGTACCAAGGACTACGTCGCCACCGATGACCTCATGGTCGCCGTCAATGCCGCCATCGTGCTCGAGCGCCCACTGCTGGTGAAGGGCGAGCCCGGCACCGGCAAGACCGTGCTGGCCGAGGAAGTCGCCAAGGCGATCGACGCGCCACTTTTGACCTGGCACATCAAGTCGACCACCAAGGCGCAGCAGGGCCTCTACGAATACGATGCGGTGTCCCGGCTGCGCGACAGCCAGCTCGGCGACGCCCGCGTGTCCGACATCAAGAACTACATCAAGCGCGGCAAGCTGTGGGAGGCCTTCACCAACGAGAAGCGCCCGGTGCTGCTGATCGACGAGATCGACAAGGCCGACATCGAATTCCCCAACGATCTGCTGCTCGAACTCGACCGCATGGAATTCCACGTCTACGAAACCGGCGAAACCATCAAGGCGAAGCTGCGCCCGATCGTGATGATCACGTCGAACAACGAGAAGGAACTGCCGGACGCCTTCCTGCGCCGCTGCTTCTTCCACTACATCAAGTTCCCCGACACCGAGACGATGGGCAAGATCGTCGACGTGCACTTCCCCGGTATCAAGAAGCGCCTGGTGGAAGAGGCGCTGCGGATATTCTTCGAGGTCCGCGAAGTGCCTGGCCTGAAGAAGAAGCCGTCGACCTCGGAGCTGCTCGACTGGCTCAAGCTGCTGCTCAACGAGGACATCACGCCGGAGATGCTCAGGGAGCGCGATCCGCGCAAGCTGATCCCGCCGCTGCACGGCGCGCTGCTCAAGAACGAGCAGGACGTGCATCTGTTCGAGCGGCTGGCTTTCCTCAGCCGCCGCGAAGTCTAGTTCCGATATCGGCAAACGCCGGGGCGACGGCTCCGGCGTTTTGCTTCTGCTGCTCAACAAACAAGCCAACAAACAAGAAGACCAGGGAAGATGAACGTCCAGACCCAGATCCGCGCCGCCGAGCCCGTCACCACAGAGCATTTCGACGTCCTGATCGCAGGCGCCGGCATCTCCGGCGTCGGCGCCGCCTACCACCTCAGCACGCAATGCCCCGGCACCAGCTTCGTGGTGCTGGAGACGCAGAAGACTTTTGGCGGCACCTGGTCCACCCACCGCTATCCGGGCATCCGCTCCGACAGCGACCTGCACACCTTCGGCTATCGCTTCAAGCCGTGGACCAGCGCGCCGATCGCGACCGCGGCCGAGATCCTGAAGTACATGAGCGAGGTGATCGAGGAGAACGACCTCGCCCGTCACATCCGCTATCGCCACACCATCACCGCGGCGAAGTGGTCGAACGAGACCAATCTCTGGACCATCGATGCTGTCCGCATCGACACCGGCGAGCGGCTGCGCTTCACCACCAACTTCTTCTGGATGTGCCAGGGCTATTATCGCCACGACGCGGGCTACACGCCCGAATGGACCGACATGGCGAAGTTCAAGGGCACGGTCGTGCATCCGCAGACCTGGCCCGACGACCTCGACTACAAGGGCAAGCGCGTGGTCGTGATCGGCTCCGGCGCCACCGCCGCGACGCTGATCCCGGCGATGGCCAGGGACGCCAGCCATGTCACCATGCTGCAGCGCTCGCCGACCTATTTCCGCACCGGCCGCAACGCCATCGAGATCGCCGAGGAGCTGCGCAGGCTGCAGGTCGACGAGCACTGGATCCACGAGATCACGCGCCGCAAGATCCTGTTCGAGCAGGACGCCTTCACCAGGCGGACCTTCGCCGAGCCCGAGGGCGCCAAGAAGGACCTGCTGGCAGCGGTCGAAGCCGTCCTCGGCAAGGACTACGACATCGCCACCCACTTCACGCCGAGCTACCGGCCGTGGCGGCAGCGCATCGCCTTCGTGCCGGATGCCGACCTGTTCCACGCCATCAAGGGCGGCAAGGCGTCGGTCGTCACCGACGAGATCGACCGCTTCACCGAGACGGGCATCCTTCTCAAGTCCGGCAAGCAACTCGAGGCCGACATCATCATCACCGCGACCGGCTTCCACCTCTCCGCCAATGGCGGCATCGACTTCGAGATCGACGGCAAGCCGCTCGACTTCGCCGATACCGTGACCTATCGCGGCATGATGTTCACCGGCGTGCCGAACCTCGTCTGGGTGTTCGGCTATTTCCGCGCCAGCTGGACCTTGCGTGTCGATCTGGTCGGCGACTTCGTCTGCCGCCTGCTGCAGCACATGAAGGCGACCGGCGCGAACAAGGTGACGCCCGAGCTGCGCCCCGAAGACCACAACATGCCGCTGCTGCCGTGGATCGATCCGGAGAACTTCAACCCCGGCTACATGATGCGCGGCATGCACCTCTTGCCGAAGCGCGGCGACAAGCCGGAGTGGCAGCACAACCAGGACTACTGGGCCGAGAAGGACGAATTCCCGGCGATCGACCTCGAGGACAAGGCGTTCGTCTACGGCTGAGCTCCTGATATTAGTCCCGTCATCCTGAGGAGCACGTAGCGCGTCTCGAAGGATGCACGGCCCCACTCGGGCCGTCGCGCTTCGAGACGGCCGCTTCGCGGCCTCCTCAGCATGACGGTGTTAGACACAGCGCGCTGATCAAGAAGCAACATCCATCGCGCTCGCCTCAATCCCCTCACGCATACTCCGGCAGCTTCGCGGCGGCCTCCGGCGCCTTGCCGCGGATCATGTCGGAGGCCTTATCGGCGATCATCAAGGTCGAGGCATTGAGATTGGCGGAGATCATCCGCGGCATGATCGAGGCATCGATCACGCGCAGCCCCTCCATGCCATGGACCCGAAGCTGGTCGTCGACGACAGCCCACGGCGCGTCCGCCGGTCCCATCCGGCAGGTACAGCCGGGATGGAAGGTCGTGGTGCCGCGCTGGGTCGCGGCCGCGAGCAGTTCGTCGTCGCTCGTGACCTTCGGGCCCGGAAAGTCCTCATAGGCGTAATACGGACTGAGCGGCTCGGAGGCGAGCAGCCGGCGCGCCAGCTTCATGCCGGCGACGACGACGCGGCGGTCGATCTCCTCGGCGAGGTAGTTGGTCTGGATGATCGGCGGCGCGAACGGATCGGCGGAGCGGATCCGGACATAGCCGCGGCTCTCCGGCCGTTGCTGCCATGACGCGACCGTCATGCCGGGCTCGTCCTCGAGCTGGCCCTGCACGCCTTCCTTGTAGCTCGCCGGCGTGAAGGTGAGCTGCAAATCGGAGCTCTCGGTGGTCTCGCCGGAATGCCAGAAGCAGTAGACCATGGTCGGCGACAGCGACAGCAAGCCGCGCCGCGTCGTCGCCCATTTGATCGCCTCGCCCCACAGGCTGAAGCCGCGGCGAAGCTCGTTGATGGTCCTGATGTTCTTGACCCGCGCCACCGAGCGCGGCGCGTAGTGATCCTGCAGGCCCTCGCCGACGCCGGGGAGCGCGTGGCGCACCTCGATGCCGTGCGCCTGCAACAGCTCGGGCGCGCCGACGCCGGAGAGCTGCAACAGCTGCGGCGAGTTGTAGGCACCGCCGGAGAGAATGACCTCCTTAGTGGCGCGGATCTCCAGGGGATCGCCGTGCTTGCCGCCGCGGTTATAGCGCACGCCGACCGCGCGCTTGCCCTCGAAGATGATCCCTGTGACATGCGCATGCGTACGCACATCGACATTGGGCCGCCGCCGCGCCGGATGCAGGAAGGCGGTCGCGGCGCTGACCCGGCGGCCGTTCAGGATGGTGCGCTGGCAGTACGACACGCCTTCCTGGATCTGGCCGTTGTAATCGGGATTGCGCGGAATGCCGAGGCTGACCGCGCCCGCCATGAACGCTTCGCAGAGCGGGTCCTGCCAGTCCATGGTGGTGACGGTGAGGTTGCCGTCGCGGCCGCGATAGGTGTCGTCGCCCTCGCCGATCCTTCGCTCCATGCGCCGGAAATAGGGCAGCACGTCGGGATAGCCCCAGCCGCGATTGCCGAGCTGCGCCCAGGTGTCGAAATCCTGGCGCTGGCCGCGGTTGTAGATGTGGCCGTTGATCGAGGACGAGCCGCCGAGCGTCTTGCCGCGCGGTGCGTAGATGCTGCGCCCGCCGGTGTAGGGACCTACCTCCTGCTGGTAGGCCCAGTTCACGCTCTTCATGTGGAAGGTCTTGATGAAGCCGGCCGGCAGATGGATGTAGGGATGCCAGTCGCTCGGCCCCGCCTCGAGCACACACACGCTGGTGCCCGCGTCTTCGCTCAACCGGTTGGTCAGCACGCTCCCGGCGGAGCCTGCGCCGATGATCACATAATCGAACGTTTCCATCGTCTCGCTTCTGGCGCCGACTATCGTGTCAGCGCGGCTTTTCGTTGAGTTGATAGGTCAGATGCGCCTTCACCGTCGGCCATTCGCTGGCGATGATGCTGTAAACCACGGTGTCGCGCAACGTGCCGTTGGGCGCGATCTGATGGCTGCGCAGGATGCCGTCCTGCTTCGCACCCAGACGCTCGATGCCGCGTCGACTCTGGTGATTGAAGAAATGCGTGCGGAACTCGACCGCGATGCAGTCAAGCTTCTCGAAGGCATGAGTCAGCAGCAGCAGTTTGCACTGCGTGTTGACCGCGCTGCGCTGCACACGCTTGGCGTACCAGGTCGAGCCGATCTCGACGCGACGGTTCGGCGTGTCGACGTTCATGTAGGTCGTCATGCCGGAAATCTTGCCGTCGGCGTCGAACACCGTGAACGGCAGCATCGATCCGGCCTTTTGCAGACCGAGCCTGCGGTCGATCTCCTTGGCCATGTTCTCCGGCTGCGGGATCGCGGTGTACCAGAGCTTTGACAGCTCGCCGTCCTTCACCGCGTCGACCAGCCCGTCGCGATGATCGTGTGACAGCGGCTCCAGCCGCGCATGCGCGCCGCGAAGGGTGACCGGTTCAAGCCAGGGCATTTGTGTTCTCTCTCCATCTTGTCATTCCGGGATGGTGCATCAGCACCAGACCCGGAATCTCGAGATCCCGGGTTCATCGCTGCGCGATGCCCCGGGATGACGATTGCGCTTTTGCGCAATCGTCACTTGTTCAGAAAGTTCAGCGGCAATCCCGGTCGCGGCCAGTCCATCGCGATCAGCTCGCCCTTGCCCGACAGCGTGATGTAGGCGGTCTTCAACTCGGGGCCGCCGAAGGCGATGTTGGTGGTGACGCGGTCGCCGGTCGGCACCTGCTCGACCACGGTGCCGTCGGGCGCGATCACCGAGATGCAGCCCGAGACCAGCGTCGCGACGCAGACATTGCCGTTCGCTTCCACGGCGAGCGAGTCGAACATCTGGTAGCCGCCGAGGCCGGCGATCGGCTTGCCGCGCTCGCCGCGATAGATCACGTCGCGCGGCTTGACGGTGCCGGGCTCTGAAACTTCATACGCCCACAGCCGCGCGGTCGGCGTCTCCGCGATGTAGACGGTCTTCTCGTCCGGCGAGAGACCAATGCCATTGGCCGGCAGGATGCCGTGCACGGCCTCGACGATCTCGTTCATGCCGGGCTTCAGATAATAGAACGCGCCGACATCCATGTCGCGGGCGCGGCGCTTGCCGAGATCGGAGAACCACAGGCCGCCCTGCCTGTCGAACACCAGATCGTTCGGCCCGCGCAGTTCGTGCTCGCCGCATTTCGTGACGACGGTCTCGACCTTGCCGGATTGCAGATCGACGCGCTGGATCGAGCCGCCGAGATAATCCTCGGGCTGCGGCCCCGGCATGATCATGTTGCGGGTCGGAATCCAGGAGAAGCCGCCATTGTTGCAGATGTACATCTTGCCGTCGGGACCGAGCGCCGCGCCGTTCGGGCCGCCCGGCACCTTGGCGACGATCTCCTTGCGCCCGTCGGGATAAACCCGGGTCAACCGCTGGCCGCGGATTTCGACCAGCACGACCGAACCGTCGGGCATGACCACCGGACCTTCGGGAAACTCCAGATCGGTGGCGAGAACTCGGATATTGGCCATGGCATCCTCCCGGCTCTTTGGCTGCAGGCGGATTCCGAACGGCCCCGCACGCGCAACGTTGTTGTTTCATCCTGTTATGGCAAACGGGGTTTGGCTTGCCAAGCAATGGCCCCGCAAGGCTGCCCGGCGTTGAGGTGGGATAGGCGCGCCGCAAATACCCCTGTCGTCCCTGCGAAAGCAGGGACCCATACTCCGCGGCCCGTGTTGTGAACGGGACTCGTCGTTCCAACGTCGCGTAACAATCAGCGTCGGTGGTTATGGGTCCCTGCTTTCGCAGGGACGACACCGAGTGTTTGGCGCCTCTTGTGAGTCAAACATCCGCATTCTCGCGACATGAATTGCCCGAGCTTTGCGCTTCGTTCCACCCTCTCCTGAACAGAGGGCGCAGGGAAAGCCGGGTGCCGATCGCACCCATGGGCCCCGTGCAAAAAGTAGAAAGCACGGGGGTAGGACCACAGGTGTAACCGGAAACAACCCGGCTTTCCCTGCGCGATGGGCTACGGCTTATACGTGCTCTCCCCGGTGAGACTGGGCTTTTTTGTCACCGTCTTCACAAAACGCGTTTGCGCTTTGCGAAAAGACACCTGCCGCTAGGGCGTCAGGACCACACGACTTCACCGTCCGCTTCACGCGCACTCGTCAATTGCGCAATCAGCGTCCACCGCATCTCGACCCACGTTCGTGACGACCGCGAAGCGCCCCTCGATCGGGTGAGACGGGGCAAACCATACACTGAGTTACGCTTCGGATAAAGCGAAATATTTTCGCGCGCGAGGATTGACAGGTTTTTGCGGAGTTGCCCGTCGGGGCAGTTTGTCGCACCACGCTGTCGCGTTCTGTCGCCGTCATACCCTGGTGCGCGATTGCGTACCAAGAAATGAATGGGAGAGGCGCGAACTCAGCTCAGCGCGCCCGCATGCACCCACCAGGTGGGATGCCCGGCGCGGAGCTGTTCGCCGGCGGCCTCCGCGTCGGCGTCGGTTCCGAACACGGCAAAGCAGGTCGCGCCGGAGCCCGACATGCGCACCAGACGAACGTCCCTGGTCTCGCGCAGCGCGGACAGCACGTCACTGATGACGGGCTCGATGCGCGCGGCGGGGCCTTCGAGATCGTTGGTGCCGCGCGCCAGTGCCGCGATCCAATCGTCGATCGCGCGGCCGGCGTCCGGCCATGACGGCGCCTGCATCACGACATCGGTGGCGCCGATCAGGAGTTCGCCGTTGCGCAGGCCGAGCGCATTGAAGACGTCTCTGGTCGCAACCGGCACGCGCGGATTGACCAGCACGCACGGCATTTTCGGCAGGTCGAGCGGCAGCAGGCCTTCGCCGACGCCCGTCATGTCGCAGGCGCGCGAGGCGACGCACACCGGCACGTCGGCGCCGGTCTGCAGCGCGACCTCCATGATCCTGCTATCGTCGAGCGAGAGCTCGTTGAGCCGCGCCAACAGCCGCAGCGCCGCCGCGGCGTCCGCCGAGCCGCCGCCGATGCCGGCCGCAACCGGCAGCACCTTCTCCAGCGTGAAGTGGCCGACCTCGAGATCCGCGACGCGCTCGCCGAGCAGGCGTGCGGCCTTGAGCACCAGATTGTCAGAGGTGTCGCCGCAGGCATCGGCCAGCGGCCCCGCCATCGTCAAAGACAACTCGGGTCCCGGCTCGAGCGTGAGACGGTCGGCGCAATCGGCAAACGCGACGACGCTCTCCAAGTCGTGAAACCCGTCGACGCGCCGCCCGACAACCTTCAGCGTCAGGTTGACCTTGGCACGCCCTTCTTCAATCAGCGCCGGCACGGCGATAAACCCCTAAAAAACAAACATCATGATGCGATTAGCGTAAATCGCCGCACGATCCTATCCCTTTGTTTGGATGGAAATTCCGGGATTTGGGGTGCCGTATCGGCCTGCCTTCACCTCTCCCGCTTGCGGGGAAGGTCGGACCGCATCGAACGATGCGATCCGGGTGGGGGCTCTACCCACGGAGAGAATCTCTTTGCGGAGGTACCCCCACCCTGGCCGGCCAGGGTGGGGGTACCTCCGCAAAGAGATTCTCTCCGTGGGTAGAGC
>NZ_JBXEJO010000052.1:0-69623 GCF_056837965.1 Bradyrhizobium ferriligni | reverse complement strand
CACTTTCACGAACTTCGCATTCATAAAGCACACTAGAATCATAAGTTTGCTAGTGTCCTTATCGAATCCGAAGTTCGCTCCGAAGGTGCGGCAAATGATGCGAACTTCGGATTCGGGACACTAGCGCCGTCTCTGATCCCGTCGCGACATCTTGATTGCCGGCGTCTTGCCCGAAGGGCCGGTTTGCGGGCAGACTGAACGTCGGCAGTCCTGCCAATTTCATTCCCACGAAACGATTTGCTGGCGTGACGTCGTCGATGGCATCGGCGTCCCACGCGTCAGGAGCTATCCATGGAAAATCTGCAGACACAGGGCATCAGCCTGCCGCAGCTCGGGCTCGGCACCTTCCGCATGCAGGGCGACACCTGCCGCGCGGCGGTCGAGAGCGCGCTCGGGCTCGGTTATCGGCATATCGACACCGCCGAGATGTACGGCAATGAAGAGGCGATCGGGGCGGCGATCGCGGCATCGAATGTCGCGCGCAAGGACCTGCACGTGACCACCAAGGTCTGGCACGAGAACCTGGCACCTGATGCGATCCGGACAGCGTTCGACGCCAGCCTGAAGAAACTGCGGCTCGATCACGTCGATCTCTATCTGGTGCACTGGCCGTCGCGGAGCATGAAGCTGCCCGCCGTTTTCGAGACGCTGATGAAGCTGAAGGAGGAAGGCCGCACCCGCGCGATCGGCGTCGCCAATTTCACCACCGCGCTGCTCAAGACCGTGGTCGAGGACATCAAGGCACCGATCGCCTGCAACCAGATCGAATATCACGCGATGCTTGACCAGTCGCCGGTGCGCAAATATCTCGCCGCGAAATCGATCCCGCTGGTGGCCTATTGTCCGCTCGCCCAGGGCCGCTTCGCCACCGACGAGACGCTGGCGAAAATCGGCAGCAAGCATGATGCGACCGCGGCACAGGTGGCGCTGAAATGGCTGCTCGATCAGGATGGCGTGGCGGCTATTCCGAAAGCCTCGCGCGCCGAAAGCCAAAAAACCAATCTCGACGCACTGAAGGTCAAGCTCGACGACGAGGACTGCAGGGCGATTGCGGCGCTGCGCAAGGACATGCGCTGCGTCAATCCGGGGTTTGCGCCGGCGTGGGATTGAGGCTGCAGGCCCTCAGGAAAGCAGAAAAGAAAATGGCTCCGTGAGGAGCCATTTTCCGTTGTGTCGGTCTTTTTTCCGTTGTGTCGGTTTTTAGTAGTGATGACGTTTGATGATCACCGTCCGGTCATGGCCGCGATGCCAGCCATGATGCCAACCGCGATGCCAGCCACGGTCATGACGCATTTCGGCGCGTGCGCCCCAGCCGCGGTCCCAGTGATGATGACCGCCATGTCTGATCACGACCGTCTCGGCGCTCGCGATCGACGGGACGGCCACCGCAAGCGCACCAACCGCCGCAAGAACAAAGCCAATCTTTTTCATCTCATCCTCCTCAAATAAGTGAAGAGAAAACCGTGCGAACATTGAAACGTTCCTCAGGAACCAGAGGAGTTTTCTGAACGCTTGTTCAGCAACTGTCGAACGCTGCTGCCGTCGCGTGCAGTACGCACAACCGACGAGCGAGCGCACGGGCGGCTTTCCCGGCCTTGCTTAACCGCTGCGTCCGACGCATCATCGTGTCATAAAAATCAATGTTCGGGGGGACGTTGCCGTGAGCGAATTTTCACGCCGGGATTTTTTGAAAGTGACGGGATCGGCCGCTGCCGCAGCCCTCGCCGGGCCGGCCGCTGCGGCGATGGGGCCGGACGACAAGTTCGACCTCGTGATCAAGAACGGCGATGTCATCGATCCCAGCCAGTCGCTGCGCGGCAAGCGCGACGTCGGCATCCGCTGGGGCATCATCGAGGCGATCGAAGACGAAATCCCGGCTGCCCGCGCCGCCAAGACCATCGACGCCTCGGGTAAGCTCGTGATGCCGGGCCTGGTCGATCTGCACTGCCACGTCTACCCCTACGGATCGGCGATCGGTATCCCCGCCGATGAGCTGGTGCAATTCCAGGGCACCACGACGGTGGTCTCGGCGGGCGATGCCGGCGTCAACAACCTCGCGGCGCTGCGGCGCTTCATCGTGGCGCAATCGCGGGCGCGGATCTACGCCTTCGTCCACATCGCCAACAACGGCCTGTCGGCATTCCCGGTGGCCGAGCTCTACAACATCGACAACGCCCAGGTCGAAGCCTGCGCGATGGCGCTGGCCGAGAACGCCGACTTCCTGATCGGGGTCAAGGTGCGGATGTCGGAAAACGTCATCTTCAAGCATGGCCTCGAGCCGCTGAAGCGCGGCATCCAGGCCTGCGAGATGTGCGGCTGGCCGGCGCGGATGATGGTGCATATCGGCGGCGTCGAGACCAGGGAGCTGATGTCCGACATCCTCAATCTGCTGCGGCCGGGCGATATCCTGACCCATGCCTATTCCGGCGCGCCGAACATGTCGGGCGCTTTCACCAATATCGTGCAGGAGGGCAAGCTGTTGCCGGCGGCGCTCGCGGCCAAGCAGCGCGGCGTGCTGTTCGACGTCGGCCATGGCGGCGGCAGCTTCGATTTCACGGTGGCCGAAGTCGCGATCCCCGCCGGCTGCACGCCCGATACGATCTCCTCCGACATCCATGTCTTCTCGGGCAACTCGCCCGGCATCCCGTTCCTGCCGAACGTGATGAGCAAGTTCCTGGCGATGGGCTCGTCGCTGGATCAGGTGGTGGCGATGGCGACCTCGGTGCCGGCGCGGATCATCAACCGCACCCCGAAGATCGGCACGCTGCAGCGTGGCGCGCCCGGCGACGTCGCGATCATGGACCTCGTCGAAGGCCCGGTCTCCTTCGTCGACACCCGCAACAACAAGCGCGACGGCAATCTGCTGCTGAAGCCGGTGCAGACCGTGGTCAACGGCGTGCCGTTCGGCCGGCCCTATCAGGCGCCGTTCTCGGTGAGGTAGGCGCGCGGATCGGTAGAGCATGATGAGATCAGATCGAACGGCGACCGCAGGCGCGCTGCGCTCCCTCGCCCCGTTCTTACGGGGTCGAGACAAGCGAAGCTTGCTCTTAGAGGGTTGGGGTGAGGGGCTGCCTCCGCGTATCCGGCGATAGCTGAGGTTGCGGAGGCTCCCCCTCACCCGGAACGCATCTGATGATGCGTCATAGCCGAACCTCTGCTTCGGCGTTCTTGAGAACGGCCGCCAAAGGCGGGCCTGCGCCTCTCCCCGCACGCGGGGCGAGGTGAAGCGGAGTCCGCAGCTCGCTTCAGCGCAAAGTCATCATGATCTAGCCGCGCTTCTCCACATTGCTGCTGCGCGCCGGCACGCCGAACTCCTTGCGGCATACCTCCGCCAGCACGGCAACGCCCTCGCGGATCTGCTCGTGCGAGGGGCTGGCGAAGCAGAGGCGGAGCCGGCTGCCGGAATGGGCCTTGCTGGTCGACCATTCCGGTCCCGGATTGATCGAGACGCCGGCGGCAAGTGCCGCCTGATAAAGCTTCAGCGTGTCGACATTGTCGGGCAGCTTGACCCAGAGAAAGATGCCGCCCTTGGGCGCCTCGAACTCGGCCGCGGTGCCGAACTGCTCGTTCAGCGCCTCCATCAGCGTATCGAGCTTGGCGCGCAGGCCCTTGGTCAGGCGCGGCACATGGGTCGAAAAATGCGGCGCGCAATATTCCGCGAGCACCATCTGCTCCAGCGCGCCGGAGCCGGCGTCGGTCTTCAGCGGCAGCATTCGCGACATGATCTCCCAGGGCGCGACGATGAAGCCGACCCGCAGCGCAGGCGCGATCGATTTGGAGAATGAGCCGATATGGATCACGCCGCCGTGCTTGCTCATGGCATAGATCGCCGGCGGCCGTTCGCCGCTCCAGATCAAATCGGCATAGCAATCGTCCTCGAAGATCGGCACGCCGTATTCCCTTGACAGCTTCAGCATCTCGGCGCGGCGGCTCTCGGGAAGGATCGAGCCGGTCGGGTTCTGCACCGTCGGGATGGTGTAGATGTATTTCGGCGTGATGCCGCGCCGCTTGTGATCGGCGAGTGCCGCGGCCAGCGCATCGATCCTTATGCCATCGCCATCGAGGGGGATGCCGACCGCATTGACGCCAAGCCGTGTCAGCCGGTTCAGGGAGCCCTGATAGGTTTCCTGCTCGATCAGCACGGTATCGCCCTTGGCGAGCAATGTGTGATTGACCAGGTCGAGCGCCTGCAGCGAGCCGGAGACGATCATGATCTCGTCCACCGTGCAGGCGATCCCGGCGTCGCGCTTCAGCTTCTCGGTCAGGAACTGGCGCAGCGGCAGATAGCCCTGCGGCCCGTGCGCGAGATTGTAGGTCGCGAGATTCCTGCCCTCGCGCTTCAACACGGCGTTGACCGCCTCCAGCAGCCCGTCGACCGGGACCTGGTCGGGATCGTTGTTGCCGCCGACGAAGCTGTATTTGGCGAGCCCGGTCCAGCGTGCGGCCGGCGCAGGCAGGCCGGCCGGGAGCAGCGGTGCAAAGTCGAACTGGGCTGAGGTGGACATGGATGTTTCGCTCCGTGTTGTTATCGTTGAGAAGGCCGCGGCAAGGGGCCTTCCATGAGGTTAGTTCTTGCCGACCAGCCGGATCGGCCGGCCCTGGCTGATGAAGGCGTAGTGCCCTGCGCCGACACCGCCGACCATCAGGGCCTCGACCGCCGGTTCCGCGATGTCGCCGGCGGCCACCCAATCGACCACGAAATTCGCGCCGGTGCCGCCGCGGGTATCGGTCGTGGCGATCGCGACCTCGACCGTCGCAAACGGTTTTAGCGCGACCGGCGATTTGAGGTAGCTCTCCACCATCTTGCCTGATGTGTCGAAATAGGCGATCCGCTTCAGCACCAGCGGCTTCGTCTCGGAAGCGTTGTGCACGCTGAGCGTCACCGAAAAATCGGCCCTGAGCTTGCCCTGGCTCATCGACACGCTGGAATACACCGGCACGTAGAATGCACCGGACGCGGTGAGGCCCTCCGATGGCACCGCCGTCAACGAGCTCGCAAAATTTTGTTCAATACTTCCGGGGGATTGTGCTAGCGCCTCTGACATGCGCACGGTGAGCAGGCAGAGCAAAACTGCGAGAAAAATGCCGCCTGCGCGGATGTGACACATTGCTCGGTTGATCCTCACGCCCGGCCCTCTAGGTTGCGGCAACAGGAAGTCTTTGACGCATGCATGAACTGATTCCCGATATCACGCTCTGTATTCTGTTTGCCTGGGGGATCGGGCTGTTGGCCCACTTCTCCCGGCAACCGCTGATACTGGCGTACCTTATCGCCGGCTTTTTCATTGGTCCATTCGGCATGGGCTGGGTCAAGTCCCAGGAATCGATCAGCGTCATCTCCGAGCTCGGCTTGATCTTCATGCTGTTCATGATCGGGCTGGAAATCGACCTCAAGAAGATCATCCGCGCCGGCAAGGTCATCCTGTTCGCCGGTGCCGGCGAGCTGATCGGCGGCTGTCTGATCGGCGTGGCGTTCTTTGCCGCTATCGGGCTTGCGGTCGGCGGCGGCAAGTTCGACGCGATCTATCTCTGCGTCGCCTGTGCGCTGTCCTCGACCGTGATCATCGTCAAGGTGCTCTACGAGAAGCGCGAGCTGGACACGCTGCCGGGCCGCATCACGCTCGGCGTGCTGGTGCTGCAGGACATCTTCGCGATCCTGTTCCTGGCGGTGCAGCCGAGCCTGGACAATCTGCAGATCAGTGTCGTGCTGCTGTCGATTGCCCGCGTCGCGGTGCTGGTCGCAACCGCGCTGGTGCTGAGTCGCTACGTGCTGCCGCGGCTGTTCCACCAGATCGCGCGGCGGCCTGAACTCGTGCTGCTCGGCGCGCTCGCCTGGTGCTTCCTGATCGGCGAGATCGCCGAGCGGCTGCATCTGTCGCGCGAGATGGGTTCGCTGGTTGCCGGCGTCTCGATCTCGACCTTTCCCTACGCGCTCGACGTCACCGCCAAGGTCACGACGCTGCGGGATTTCTTCATCACCCTGTTCTTTGTCGCGCTCGGCATGACGATCCCGATTCCGGGCCTCTCGGTGATCTGGCTTGCGCTTGTCATCGCGGCTTTCACGGTAGCGAGCCGCCTGATCACGACGTTCACGCCGCTCTATCTGATGAAGCAGGGCCTGCGCGCCAGCCTGCTGCCGGCGATCAACCTGGCGCAGATCTCCGAGTTCTCGCTGGTGGTGATCCAGACCGGTGTCGCCGCCAACCACATCGGAAACGAGACCGCGAGTGCGGTCTCGTTCGCCTTCGTGGTGCTGGCGGTGCTCTCGACCTTCGCGATGGCGCGCAGCGACCAGATCGTGCGCGGCCTGATCGGTCCGTTGAAGCGGATCGGGCTGCGCGACCTCGACCAGGAAGGCCAGGGCCGCGGCGAGGCCGGGCACGAGGGCGGACATGGCGAGATCCGGCGCATCGTCATCCTCGGCTTTTTCCGCGCGGCGAGCGCGCTGATCAGCCAGATCGAGCGGCAGAACCAGTCGCTGCTCGAGCAGATCAGCGTCATCGATTTCAACCCGCTGGTGTTCCGCACGCTGTCCGACCGCGGCATGCACGTGATCTATGGCGACATCAGCAATGTCGACACCCTGGTTCATGCCGGCATCGGCAAGGCCGAGATCATCATCCTGAGCGTGCCGGACTTCCTCTTGGTCGGCGCCGACAATGAGAAGCTGGTGCGCCACGTCCGCGCCCTCAATCCGACCGCGCGGATCGTTGCCACCGCGGACCTCCTGACCGGCGTCGACGACCTTTACAGCGCCGGCGCCGACTACGTGACGGTGACCCGGCTCAGCGACGCCGGCGAGCTCTATTCGGTGATCGAGGCGGCCGACGCCGGCCTGCTCGACGACAAGCGCGCCGAGCTGGATGTCCAGCTCAGCGACCGGCGCGAGGTGTTGCCATAGGGCGGAGCCAGTTTTGTAGCCCGGATGGAGTGAAGCGAAATCCGGGGGGCGTGCACGCGGAAATGTCCCGGATTGCGCTTCGCTCCATCCGGGCTACGGAAACCGCCGTCACCGCCCTGGTATGCCTGCCGGATGCATGGCGGGTTGCATAATGATACTGGCGCTGACATCGGAACCCGGCTAATCCACTGCCTGCATATAGCGAGATTTCAGGACAATGGCCGATACGATCCAGGAAGTGCTGCAAGCCTTTGCGAAGGGTGAACTCGTTGTCGTCACCGACGATGACGATCGGGAAGGCGAGGGCGATCTGATCGTCGCGGCGTCGTTCTGCACGGCGGAGAAGATGGCCTTCATCATCCGCCACACCTCCGGCATCGTCTGCGCGCCGATCACCACCGAGGACGCCCGCCGGTTGCGGCTCGACCCGATGGTGGCGCACAACGAGTCCAATCACACCACCGCCTTCACGGTCTCGATCGACTACAAGCCCGATGGCGGCACCGGCATCTCGGCCGATGAACGCGCCTCCTGCTGCCGCGCGCTCGCCAATCCCAATGCCGGCGCCAATGATTTCGCGCGCCCCGGCCACATCTTCCCGCTGATCGCGCGCGACGGCGGCGTGCTGCTGCGCTCCGGGCACACCGAGGCGGCGGTCGATCTGTGCCGGCTCTCGGGCCTGCCGCCGGTCGGCGTCATCAGCGAGCTGATGAACGACGATGGAACCGTGATGAAGGGCGAGCAGGTCGCGAAATTCGCCGCCGCCCACAAGCTCAAGCATGTCACGATCGCGGACATGATCGCCTATCGCCAGGCGCGCGAGAAGCTGATCGAACGGGTCGCGACCTTCACCACCGAAAGCCCGATCGGTCCGCTGCAGGGCTATGCCTATCGCTCGCCGTTCGACGAGATTATGCATGCCGCCTTCGTCTATAACGGCATCGGCGACGGCCGGGACGTGCTGACGCGGCTGCATAAGCCCAACATCGTGAAAGACCTGTTCACCGGGCCGGCGCGAATGGAAGCCGTGTTGCGGCACTTCAAGGACGCCGGCCGCGGCGTGCTGGTATATCTGCGCGATGGTGCCGCCGGTGTTCCGGTCGAGCCGGTCGGCGAGCAGAAGACGGCGGAGGCCGATCGCCACAGGCAGTGGCGCGAGGTCGGCGTCGGCGCACAGATCCTGCGCGATCTCGGCGTCACCTCGATCCGGCACCTGACTTCGTCGGTGCATGACTATAAGGGATTGTCCGGTTTCGGCATCGAGATCGTGTCGAACGAAAAGCTGGAGAGCTAGCGCTGTTATTCGGGGGAATCTCGAGATTCCGGGTTCGATGCTGACGCATCGCCCCGGAATGACGGTGAGAGGATCACCAATTGCGCTTCGCAGCATAGCGCTTTAATTTATCCGCCAATTTCCGATAGACGATGCGAAAGGATGTTTCATGAGCGTGCGCCCCCAGGCCAAGGACAAGCCGGCTGCCGCCAGCTTCCAGTGGGATGATCCGTTCCTGCTCGACGACCAGCTCACCGAAGACGAGCGCCTGATCCGCGACACTGCGCGGGCCTATGCGCAGGACAAGCTGCTGCCGCGGGTCACCAAGGCCTATCTGGAAGAGAAAACCGACCGCGAGATCTTCAACGAAATGGGCGAGCTCGGCCTGATCGGCGTGACGCTGCCCGAGGAGTATGGCTGCGCCAATGCGAGCTACGTGGCCTATGGCCTCGTGGCGCGCGAGATCGAGCGCGTCGATAGCGGCTATCGCTCGATGAACTCGGTGCAGTCGTCGCTGGTGATGTATCCGATCTACGCCTATGGCGACGAAAACCAGCGCAAGAAATATCTGCCCAAGCTCGCGACCGGAGAATGGGTCGGCTGCTTCGGCCTGACCGAGCCGGATGCCGGTTCCGATCCCGGCGGCATGAAGACCCGCGCCGAGAAGGTCGCCGACGGCTACAAGCTGAACGGCGCCAAGATGTGGATCTCGAATGCGCCGATCGCCGACGTGTTCGTGGTGTGGGCCAAGTCGGCTGCGCACGACAACCAGATCCGCGGCTTCATCCTCGAAAAGGGCATGAAGGGCCTGTCGGCGCCGAAGGTCGGCGGCAAGCTCTCGCTGCGCGCCTCGATCACCGGCGAGATCGTGCTCGACAATGTGGTGGTGCCGGAAAGCGCGCTGCTGCCCAACGTCTCCGGCCTCAAGGGCCCGTTCGGCTGTCTCAACCGCGCCCGCTACGGCATCTCCTGGGGCGCGCTCGGCGCCGCCGAGGACTGCATGCACCGCGCGCGGCAATACACGCTCGACCGCAAGCAGTTTGGCCGGCCGCTCGCCGCCACCCAGCTGGTGCAGAAGAAACTCGCCGACATGGAGACCGAGATCGCGCTCGGCCTGCAGGCCTCTTTGCGCGTCGGCCGCCTGATGGACGAGGGCAAGATGGCCCCCGAGATGATCTCGATCGTCAAGCGCAACAATTGCGGCAAGTCGCTCGACATCGCCCGCATGGCGCGCGACATGCACGGCGGCAACGGCATCCAGATCGAGTATCACGTGATGCGTCACGCTGCGAACCTCGAGACGGTGAACACCTATGAGGGCACGCACGACGTCCATGCGCTGATCCTCGGCCGCGCGATCACCGGCATCCAGGCGTTCTCGTAAGGAGCGCTCACCCAAACGCCGTCGTGGCCGGGCTTGTCCCGGCCATCCACGTCTTGCGGCTCGCAAAGGAAGGCGTGGATGCCCGGGACAAGCCCGGGCATGACGAGGTCAAAGAGAATCCGGACATCACGGACAGAAACCATGGCCGACAACGACGACATCCCGTTCAACCGCGATTTTCCGCTGAAGCCCGGCGTGGTCGAACAAGTCCGCCCCGGCGTTCGCCGTGTCCTCTGCAACAATCCGAGCCCGTTCACCTTCACCGGCACGGTCAGCTACATCGTCGGCGAGGGCAAGGTCGCGATCATCGATCCCGGTCCCGACGACGAGGCGCATGCCAAGGCGCTGCTCGATGCGGTCAAGGGCGAGACCGTGACGCATATCCTGGTCACCCATACCCATCGCGACCATTCGCCGAACACGCCGCGGATCAAGGCCGCGACCGGCGCGCCGGTCTATGCCGAGGGACCGCACCGCGCCTCGCGCCCGCGCTTCGAGAGCGAGAAGCACAATCCGGAATCCGGCGCCGACCGCGATTTCCGGCCCGATGTGCAGGTCAAGCATGGCGACGTCATCGAGGGGGCGGGCTTTGCGCTGGAGGCGGTCGCCACCCCCGGTCACACCGCCAATCACCTGGCGTTCGCCTGGGCCGAGCGCAGCATCAATTTCGTCGGCGACCATGTGATGGGCTGGTCGACCTCGATCGTGGCGCCGCCCGACGGCTCGATGATCGACTACATGGCCTCGCTGGAGCGGCTGGAGCAGCGGCCCGAGCAGCTCTATTTCTCCGGCCACGGCCCGGAGATTCCGGAAGGCCCGCGCTACGTCCGTTTCCTGGCGCGGCATCGCCGGGCGCGCGAGGCATCGATCCTGCATCGTCTCGGCAAGGGCGAGGCCGACATCCCCACCATGGTGCGGGCGATCTATATCGGGCTCGATCCGCGCCTCGCCAATGCCGCCGGCTATTCGGTGCTGGCGCATCTGGAGGACCTCGTCGCACGCGGCATCGTGGCGACGGATGGCGATCCGGTGATCGGCGGAACGTACCGGATGGCGTAGGGCGCTATTTCTTCACCGTCTTCGCCGGCGGTGCCTTTGGCGCGACAGGAGCGGCCTTCTTCGCCGGCTTGGAATTGTCGCTCTCGGCGGCGGTGTTGAGGTCCTCGATCAGCTTCTTGACGCGGGCGGCGTTGCTGCCGAGATCGGTGTCGAAATAGCGCGATGCCGAGCGGATATCGACGCGGGAGTCCTCGTCGTCAGGCGTGACCCGGATCGAGACGTCCTCGCGGAAACCCATGATCGGCGTCCGCGCCACCGCCTCGATGCGGCCGATGCGGCGCGGCGGCTGCGGCGCGCGCGCGTCGATGACGAGCCATTTGCGGCGGTTCACCAGCCGCAGCGTCAGCTCATAGGCGCGGTCGACCGGGGTTTCGAGCTCGACGGTTTCGATATCGGGATAGGCCGCGCGCTGCTTCTCGGCCGAATAGAGGCCGGCATAGGCGGCAGGATTGGTGCCTTCCCCGGTGCGCAGCCGCGCCAGCGCCTCGAACCTCGGCGGGTCGATCGCGTCGGTGGTGACGTCGTAGATCCGCGGCAGCTTGCGGTACTGATAGATGAGGTAGGCCGGGTAGGCGAGGATCGCCGCGTCGATCAGCAGCGCGAGCAATATCCGGCCCATGCCGCGGGTGCCGTTCTGCCAGATCGCGGCAAAGGCGGCCAGCCCAAGCAGGATCGACAGGCCGGCCAGGCCCAGCGCGCCGAAGAAGGTCGCCAGCGCCGGTTTGACCTCCAGGAACCCGAAGCGGACGATCAGGATCGAGACCACCACCGCGACGACGGAGAAGATGGCGAGGTTGCGCGACCAGGTGGCGAGACCGGACACGGGCTCCTGCTGGTAGGGAGCGGAAAACCTGCGCGCCATCGTCCAAAAATCTGCCGGTTGAGATGTCCTCAGGCGACCTCGGCCGCCGCGATCAGTGGTGTGAGACCACGGACCTGCGGCGAATTCAAGGGATTTGGGCGGGTCGACGCTTCCCTTCTCCTCTTGTGGGAGAAGGTGGCATAGGTGGCCTCCAGCCGCCGTTCTTCAGTCGAGACGCCGATGCGCTGCATCGGCTGTGGCGGCGGATGAGGGGTTTGTCTCCGCGGAGAGAGCCCCTCACCCGCCTCGCTTTGGTCGGCACCCTCTCCCAACAAGGGGAGAGGGTAGGTTGTGTAGCGCGGATGGAGCGAAGCGAAATCCGGGGACAGGTCTTTCCGTCGAACGCCGAACCCCGGATTGCGCTTCGCTCCATCCGGGCTACGGTTTCTCGTGTTGCGTCACGCCGCGGCAGTCGGGAACGTGTAGTCCTTGAACTGGTCGCGCAGCGCCGTCTTCAGGATCTTGCCGGTCGCGGTGTGGGGGATGCCGTCGACGAAGGCGACGTCGTCGGGCATCCACCATTTGGCGATCTTGCCGTCCATGAACTTCAGGATGTCCTCGCGCGTGGCGCTCTGGCCCTGCTTGAGCTGTACGATCAGGAGCGGCCGCTCATCCCATTTGGGGTGGTGGACGCCGATCACGGCGGCTTCCGCGACCGCCGGATGGCCGACCGCGAGGTTCTCGAGATCGATCGAGGAGATCCATTCGCCGCCGGACTTGATCACGTCCTTGGAGCGGTCGGTGATCCGCATGTAGCCGTGCTCGTCCATCGTCGAGACGTCGCCGGTGTCGAAATAGCCGGTATCGTCGAGGATGTTGCTGTCGACCCGGAAATAGGCCTTGGCGATCGCCGGGCCCGAGACCTTGAGACGGCCGAAGGTCTTGCCGTCCCACGGCAGCTCCTTGCCGGCATCGTCGGTGATCTTCATCTCGACGCCGAACGGCGGATAGCCCTGGGTCTGCAGGACGTCGAGCCGTTCCTCGCCGGTGCGCTCGGTGAACGGCGGCTTCAGCGTCGCCAGCGTGCCGAGCGGGCTCATCTCGGTCATGCCCCAGGCGTGGCGCACCTGGCTGCCCATGTCGAGGAACGCCTTGATCATCGAGCGCGGCATCGCCGACCCGCCGCAGATCACCATCTGCAGATCCGGCAGCTTGACGTTGTTGGCGGCCATGTACTGCAGCAGCATCAGCCACACCGTCGGCACGCCGGCGGTGTGCGTGACCTTCTCGGTCGACAGCAGCTCGTACACCGAGGCGCCGTCGAGCTTCGGGCCCGGCATCACGAGCTTGGTGCCCATCGACGGCGCGGAGAAGGCGATGCCCCAGCTGTTGGCATGGAACAAGGGGACCACCGGAAGCATTGTGTCCGACGCGGAGGTGCCGAGCGCGTCCTTCGAGTTGGCCATCAGCGCGTGCAACACGTTGGAGCGGTGCGAATAAAGTACACCCTTGGGATCGCCCGTCGTGCCGGAGGTGTAGCACATCGCCGCCGCGGTGTTCTCGTCGAAGGTCTTCCACTCGAACTTGCCGTCGGATGCCGCGATCCAGTCCTCATAGGCGACCGCGTTCTTCAGCGTGGTCTGCGGCATGTGCGCCTTGTCGGTCAGCACTACGTAGCGCTCGACGCTCGGCAGCTGGCCTGCGATCTTCTCCAGCACCGGAACGAAGGTGAGGTCGGTGATGACGATGCGGTCCTGGGCGTGGTTGACGATCCAGGCGATCTGTTCCGGAAACAGGCGCGGATTGACCGTATGGCAGATCGCGCCGATCCCCATGATGCCGTACCAGACCTCGAGGTGGCGCCAGGTGTTCCACGCGATGGTGGCGACGCGGTCGCCGAGCTGGATGCCGTCGCGTTCCAGGCTCTGCGAGACCTTCAGTGCGCGGGCGTGGATTTGGGCGTAGGTGGTGCGATGAATGGGGCCTTCGACCGACCGCGTCACGACTTCCTGCGTGCCGTGATATTTGGCGGCGTGTTCAATAATCTTGTGACACAGCAAGGGCCAATCTTGCATCAAACCAAGCATACGCAAATCCCTCCTCGATCCTCACACATGATCCGCCGGCATCTTGGACGGCCGGCAGTAAAATCATGGAACTGACATGAACTTTAGCGCGGAGAAAGCAAGCCGAAAATGGCCTGTTGGCGCGTTTCGTCGCGGGGGCGCGGCAATGGTTACCGCCGCCGTGCTGCTTTGCCTTGGCATGCAAGCAGGCCCCGCCGAGGCCGCCCGCCGCGCGCCCAGCTTTCCGTGGGACGATCTGTTCGGCACCCGGCCGCAAAGGCCGCACAAGGCGGTCCGCCGCTCTGCGGTGCCGCTGCCGAAGCCGCGCCCGGCCGAGGCGCCTGCGGCAGCTCACGTGCCGGCGGCAACCCACGCGCCGGCGGCAACCGAGCCCGAACCTCCCGCAGCCGAGAGACAGCCTCCGGCCGCGCCTACTGAGGCTGCGAGGCCCGCCGAGACGGCCAAGCCGGCCGAGCCCGCCGCGCCGCAGCTGTCGGCCTGCCGGCAGGCGTTGACCGAGGAGATCGCGATCGCCCCGAGCATTCCGGATATTCACGGCGCCGGGGGCTGCGGCGGCGAGGATCTGGTGCGGCTCGAGGCGATCGTGCTGGCGGACAAGCGCAAGGTCGCGGTCAAGCCCGCGGCGATCCTCCGCTGCAAGATGGCCGCTGCGGTCGTCGACTGGGTCCGCACCGATATCGCGCCGCTCGCGCAGAGCCTCGGGGGCGGGATCAGCAATCTCGACAATTTCGACTCGTTCGAATGCCGCGGCCGCAATCGGGTCGCCGGAGCGCAGCTCTCCGAGCACGGCCGCGCCAATGCGCTTGACGTGCGCGCCCTCGGCCTCGCCAACGGCAAGTCGATCTCGCTGACTGACCGCAGTGTGCCGCGGGCCTTGCGCGAGACCGTGTTGCATTCGGTTTGCGCCCGCTTCTCCACGGTGCTCGGGCCGGGCTCGGACTGGTACCACGAGGACCACATCCATCTCGACCTGATCGAGCGTCGCAACAATTACCGGATCTGCCAGTGGAACGTGGACGACCCGCTGCCGCAAGTCGCGCCGCTGTTGCCGGCCGAGCGCCCCGAAGAGGCGCCGCCGCGCGAGGTCGCCGCCAAATCCGACGCGTCGAAGACGGACGCACCCAGAATTGACCAAGGCAAGGCTAACTACGGCAAGTCTGACGCCGGCAAGAAGCCGAACGGCACAAAATCAGATGATGCGGCTGCGCCTGACCGCAGCGCCGAGACCAAGACGCAGCCAACAAAAAAGCGCCGGCAAAGCCGGCGCTTTTGATCGCGATTGCGATTGGATCAGTAGGTCGTGCCGCCGCCGCCCTGCAGGGCCATCTGCGGCTTGTAGGGCGAGTCGCCGTGCTTCGGCTCCAGCACCACGACGATGGTGCCGAGCTTGACGCGGTTGTAGAGGTCGATGACGTCCTCGTTGGTCATGCGGATGCAGCCCGAGGAGATCGACGCGCCGATATATTCCGGCTGGTTGGTGCCGTGGATGCGGAACAGCGTGTCCTTGCCGCCCGAATAGAGATACATCGCGCGCGAGCCCATCGGATTGTCCGGGCCCGGAGCCACGAAGGTCGGGACGCCGAGGCGCGAGATTTCGCCGGGGGTCGGGTGCCAGGCCGGCCATTCGGTCATGCTGCCGACCTTGGCGATGCCGGACCAGGCCATGGCTTCCTCGCCGACGGTGATGCCGTAGCGGATCGCCTTGCCGTCGTTCAGCACGTAATAGAGGTAATGGTTGTCGGAATCGACCACGATCGAGCCGGGGGCTTCCTTGCGGTGATACTCGACGATGGCGCGGCGGAACGGTTCAGCCACCGGCGTCTTGACGTAGGTGGTCTTGGCCAGGAGTTCCTTGTCACGCGGCTTGAAGTTCGAGGTATTGGTTGCCTCATAGGTTGTGGCCTGCATGCAGCCTGACAACATCAGGCCCGCGGCCAGAATCCCGAAGGTAACTTTGAGCGACGACATGATTACATTCCAATCGAAAATCCGCGCTCGAAAGCGCCACTATTACGCCCCAAACGCCACGATTCCATGAGGGCAGTATTGCTGAAACCCGCCATTATTCCCAGACTTTAGATGCCTTTCCCGCATCGCGGGACGTCGTCTGTGGCTTTTTTGCCGCAACTGTTCTGGCGCCGGGTTGGTTTTTGTGCAAACAGGCAACGGTCGACGAGTCGGCGCCACGTCACTGCCGCTTGGCCGCCACAAGTATGGATGCCCGGTTAATGCCCCGGTCATGAAGCGCCCCCCAGAATCGCGCTAAGTCGGCGGGTCCTGCCAGCCCTGTTTCGTGGAGTTCGTGATGCTGTCGGTGTTCGTTCCGTCCGAGTTTTCGCTCAAGAAGGCCACCGCGACCGATCTCGGCGCGCTGCCCGAGGGAGCGGTCTGGGTCGATCTGGTGAATCCGACGGTGGAGGAGGACCGGGCGGTCGAGAAGCTCGCGGGGATCGCGGTGCCGACCCGGGAAGACATGCAGGAGATCGAGATCTCCAGCCGTCTCTATATCGAGAACAGCGCCCGCTACATGACCGCGACGCTGATGTGCCAGTCCGACACCGACATGCCGCGCACCACGGCGGTTACCTTCATCCTGACCAGCCATCGCCTGGTCACGGTACGCTACGACTTGCCGAAACCTTTCGCGCTGGTCGAGAACAAGCTGGCGCGCGCCTGTTCCCCCGGCATCACCGGCGAGCAGGTGCTGATGGAACTGCTGGACGCTGTGATCGACCGTTGCGCCGATCTCCTGGAGCGCTGCGGAGCCGATATCGACCAGGTGTCCCACGACATCTTCGAGCCGGAGAGCGAGCGCCACGGCCACGCCAAGCAATATTCGCAGATCCTGATCGCGATCGGCCGCAAGGGCGACCTGACCTCGAAGGTTCGCGAAAGCCTGGTCTCGATCGGCCGCCTCGTCACCTTCCTCTCCGCGGTGGTCGAGGGCGTGAAATGGTCCAAGGACATGCGCGAGCAGCTCAAGACCATGCAGCGTGACGTCGCCTCACTGACCGACCACGCCTCCTATCTCTCCAACAAGATCACCTTCGTGCTCGACGCCATGCTCGGCGTGGTCAATCTGGAACAGAACAACATCATCAAACTGTTCTCGGTGATGGCGGTGGTGCTGATGCCGCCGACGCTGATTGCCTCGATCTACGGCATGAATTTCAAGATCATGCCGGAACTCGAGTGGGCGCACGGCTATCCGTATGCACTTGTGCTGATGCTGATTGCGGCCATTGTGCCGTACTGGATCTTCAAGTGGAAGAAGTGGCTGTAAACCGGTTCCACGCGTCGCGTTTTGGGACGCGCTTTCTGCCTTATTTCCTCTGCTAAAATTTGAGCGTTGCGCTGAACGTTTGGGCGAAACTTGTCTGCGATAACGCCCGCCTCGAAGCCGGAGGACAGCAATGGTTGAGAAGATCATAACGCCACGGCGTAACGTCATCGACTTTGCGCGCTATCAACAGGACCGCGCAGCAGGCAAGGTGCAGGCGATCTCGCCGACACTTTGCCGTTACTGTGGCGCTGCGTTGCTGGATGGCGAGGACGAAGACGAATGCTCCAGCGCGCTGAATGACGTCGCGCTGCGGCAGCCCGAGAAGAAGTCGCGTCGGTTCTACGCAGACTAGAGGCCGAAGCCTCGGAGGCAGAAGCCTCGTTTGCGTTTGTTACGCCTGCAAGTGAAGCAATCCCAATGACGGCCGCGGCGGCGGCCGGGATCGCCTCAAAACTTCCTTCCCCGAAATACGGCTCTTCTCAGCTTCAGACGTGCTGACCACCGTTGATGTGGATCTCCGCACCGTTCACGTAAGAGCTGGTCTCCGTGCAGAGAACGTAGATGATCTTGGCGACCTCGTCCGGCGTGCCGAGGCGGTGCATCGGGATCTGCTGGTCGACGATCTTCTCGGTGCCCGGCGACAGGATCGAGGTATCGATCTCGCCCGGAGCAATCGCGTTGACGCGGACGCCGACGCGGCCGAAGTCCGATGCCATCTCGCGCGTCAGCGCCGCGAGCGCCGCCTTCGACGTCGCATAGGCCGCGCCGGCAAACGGATGCACGCGCGAGCCGGCGATCGAGGTGACGTTCACTACCGCGCCCTTGGCGTGTTTCAACTCCTCGAGCAGCCCGCGCGCGATCATGATCGGTGCGAAGAAGTTGACGTGGAAAACGTGGGTCCAGGTCTCGATGTCGGTGTCCATGGTGCCGAGGCGGCCGCCGCCCGCAGCCTTCGGCGAGATCGCGGCGTTGTTGACCAGCGCGTGCAGTTCATCGTTCTCGAGCCGCCTGCGGATCTCGGAGATCGCGCGCACGGTGTCGTCGTGGCTGCCGAGATCGACCTCGATGTGGTCTTCCGGCCCGGCGCCCCACGGGCAGACCTCGGGAAACGCATGCCGCGACAGCGTGATGACGCGCCAGCCGGCGGACGAGAACCGGATCGCGGTGGCATGGCCGATGCCGCGGCTTGCGCCGGTCAGGAGCAGCGTGCGCCGCGGTGCATTGGATGGGTGGGGCATCGACGGTTTCTTTCGTTTTCGTCATGCGCGGCGGCGTGCCGGGCATCCACGCCTTCGAACGACTTGGGACGATTTGGGATCAAGACGTCGATGGCCGGGGTCATCTTACACGAAGACACGCTTCGCGCTTTCGCCCGGCCACGACGGTCGCAGCTTTCAGGGATAGAGCCGCACCTTCGACCAGGCGCTGCCGGCGCCGTCGCGGCGGAATTCGATGCGGTCGTGCAGGCGGTAGGGGCGGTCGTGCCAGAACTCGAAGCGCTGCGGCGTGATCCGCCAGCCGCTCCAGCCCGGCGGCCGCGGCACCTCGCCGATGACGTATTTCGCACCGGTCTTGGCGATCGCCTGCTCGAAGGCGAAGCGGCTCTCCAGCGGCTGCGACTGCTTGCTGGCCCACGCGCCGATCTGCGCCTGCTTCGGCCTCGTGGCGAAATAGGCGTCGGCCTCGGCATCGGTCACCGGTGTGACCGGTCCGCGGATGCGCACCTGGCGGCGCAGCGATTTCCAGTGGAAGAGTAAAGCGGCCTTAGGATTTGCGGCCAATTCGCGACCCTTGGCGCTCGCAATGTGGCTGTAGAACACGAAGCCGTCGGCATCGAAGCCCTTCATCAGCACCATCCGCACGTCGGGCAGGCCGTCGGGATCGACGGTCGCAAGCGCCATCGCGTTCGGATCGTTCGGCTCAGACTTGACCGCCTCCGCAAACCATTCGGCGAACAGGGCGAACGGCTCCTCCGCCGCGGTGAAATCACCCGATGTTAACGGTGTCGGGTGTTTGATGGAGGTCGTGTCGGTCATGTCAGGAGTCCCGATTTGCATCCGCCCGCGTCTGAAAGCGCGTTACTAGCCCTATATAGGGCATGGGGGCGCGTTGGCCTATCGGCGATCCACCCCGCAGGTGCGGTGGTGACATTGATCCTGATCGGCGTCGGCGCAAGCGGCTGCAGCCTGTCGCGCAGCGACGCCTTCGCCAAGATCGACGACAAGGATGTGACGGGCTCGATCAGCCCGACCCAGGTCAATGCGGTGATGCCGACCGACAGCGATCTCGCCTTCGCTCGCAATGCCGCCTCCGACGTGCTGACCAAGGGCGACAAAGATTCCAGCCAGCCCTGGGAAAATCCTGAAACCGGCGCGCGCGGCTCGGTGACGCCGCTGGCTCAGGCCTATTCGGGCGAGGATGGCAAGACGTGCCGGGATTTCCTTGCCAGCTACGTCAATGGAGCCACCGAGAGCTGGCTGCAGGGCGCCGCGTGCAAGGCTGGACAAGGGCGGTGGGAAATCCATAGCCTGAAGCCTTGGAGAAAATCCTGAGAATTCCGGCGAAGCCGGACTAGTTGCAAAAATGCCACTGAGCCCCCACATGAAGGCAAAGTGGGCCCGGACGGGTTCCCGGCCAGGACTGATTTTTCCCGTGAAGGAGACGTGACGGATGCGCGACCCCTATGAGGTCTTGGGGGTGCAGCGGAGCGCCAGCGCTGCGACGATCAAGAGCGCCTATCGCAAGCTCGCCAAGAAGCATCACCCTGACAACAACAAGAACGACCCGAAGGCGGCGGCCCGCTTTGCGGAGATCAACACGGCCAACGAGATCGTCGGCGACGAGGACAAGCGCAAGCAGTTCGACCGCGGCGAGATCGATGCCGAAGGCAAGCCGCGCTTCCAGGGTTTCCCTGGCGGCGGCGCCGGCGGCCGTGCCGGTCCGGGCGGCTTCGAGTACAGTTTCCGCTCCGGGCCCGGCGGCGGCACGGGCGGCGGCAGCTTCGAGGACATCCTCAACAGCATGTTCGGCAATGCCGCTCGCGGCGGCGGCCGCGCGGGCCGGGCCAGTCCGTTCGAGTTTGACGGCGGCGGGGTCGGCGTCGACCTCGATCTTTCGGTCGCCATGACGGTGTCGCTGGAGGAATCGGTCAGGGGCGGCGACAAGCGCGTCCGCCTGCCGACCGGCCGCGAGCTCAATGTCAAGATTCCGCCCGGGGTCGCCGCGGGCCAACAGATCCGGCTGAAGGGGCAGGGCGAGACCGCGCAAGGCCATCCGCCCGGCGATCTCCTGATCACGATCTCGATCGCCCCGCACCCGTTCTTCAAGGTCGACGGCAACGATCTCCGGATCGACCTGCCCATCACCCTCTACGAGGCGGTGCTGGGCGGCAAGGTCCGCGTGCCGACGCTCGGCAGCGCGGTCGAACTGTCGATCCCCAAAAACACCTCGAGCGGCCGTACTTTCCGCCTCAAGGGCAAGGGGCTATCGAAGGCAGGCGCTGTCGGCGATCTCTACGTCACGACCCGCATCATCCTTCCAGACGGGAACGATGCCGAGCTTGAGGCATTGATGCAGACGTGGCGGGATCGTAACCCCTATAATCCGCGCAGCGATCTCGGCTGACCGCCGAGAGCGCGCCCCAAAGACGCGAAGACGCGAAACTGCAACTACCCCGGAGTCTATCGGGGTAGACGCGGGCGTCGTGAGCGCGTCAAAAGATGACCGGCCGCCGGAAATCCCATCTGCGGCGTGCAGATTGGACGGTGGAAAGGAGTGCGGCCTCGAGAGGGGGACCAGCGCGGTACACAAAACCCCAATCGAGGCCGCGTGCGCCGATCGGCGGATCGGGCGCGGATCATCTTCGCGTGAGCATCCGGTGCGATAATGAGACGCGTCGATGACGCGAATCGAAGTTTTCGATGTCGGAATTGGGACGCTGAGTGAGGCTGGATTCACTTACTCGAAATGAAGCAATTTCGACGATCCGATCTTCCGTAAAATTACGGAAGATCACCCGCCGCTCTTCTCCATTTGATCGTAGACGGCCTGCGCGACCTGGGTCAGGCGCGTGCGATCGGTGCCGCCGCTGACGACATAGGCAACGCCCCGATCGGCCCAGAACAGCGCGCCGTCGCTGCCCTGCGCGGCGTAGCGCATCTGGGTCGCCTCGGTCTTCGCCTTGGCGGTGTAGACCGTGAAGCGCTCACCTGACGTACTTTCATACATCAGGAACGACGCCGGGCCGCTCGGTCCGGGCAGCAGGCGGCCGCCGACCAGCTTCAGCCCGGTGAGCTCAGGTGCGCGGACGTCCCAGCCGCAGCGCTTGGTCAGCCATTGCTGCAGGTGGTCGCGCTCGCTGCCGGGCACCTCGACGGGATGGCGGACCTCGACCACGTAGAGCCGATGCGCATCGAGTGCATCGACCGTGAAGCTCTGGAAGGCCGACGGCGTGGCCGAGGCGCCGCGCGCGATCCAACCGGCGCCGCCGCCGGCGACGAAGGCCATGAGCGTCGCCGCCACCGCGCCATAGATCCAGCGGCGCGGCTGGCGCACCAGCCGCTCGAGCTCGAGCCGTTTCGGCACCGCCTCGTCCAGCACGGTGTCGTAGCGTGCATGCAATGTCTCGGCCATCGCACGCCATGACTGCACCCGCGCCGCGTCGTCAGGATGCGTGGCAAGCCACGCCTCGACATCGCCGCGGCGTTCGGCCGGCAGCTCGTTGTCGACGTAAGCGTGCAGCTCGTCTTCGGTGACGGGAATGTTCGGGTCGGTCATATCAGTCGTCTCTGCCAAATCTTGTTCGAAAATCGTTCATGCATCACGCCGGCCATCGCGCACATTATCATTTCACCCGCCGCAGCGCCGGGCGCTGGCCCTCGATCGAGGCCCGGACATGGGCGCGGGCACGGGCGAGCCGGGACATCACCGTGCCGATCGGCACGCCCTGGATGTCGGCGACCTCCCGGTAGCTCATGCCCTCCAGCATGACGAGCAGCAGCACCGAGCGTTGTTCCTCGACCAGCGTCGACAGCGCGCGCTCGATGTCGCGTCCTTCGGCCTCGGTGCCGCTGGCGTCGGCGTTGTTGTCGAGCAGCGGCACGAACGCCGGCCGCCGCGCCAGCGAACGCCGGCGATTCTTGTTCAGATTGGTCAGGATCGTGTAGAGCCAGCTCCTGACGTCGCCGCCGAGAAACAGCCGCTCCGAGCGCAGCGCCCGCACCAGCGTGTCCTGCACCAGATCGTCGGCGATATCCGTGTCACGCGCCAGCGCGCGCGCATAGCGACGCAGCGCCGGTATCATGGCTTCGACACTTTGACGAAACGCGGTCATGCATCCCAGTCTTCGATGGTCGCGGCGATAGCCGCCTTGTCCAACATAACACCCTGGCGGCGTGGCTATTCCGTCTGCGCCGATCTGCGCGCATACCGCCCAAGCTGCGGCCATTTTGGACTTGTCGCCCACCGAAGTGCTGGTGTACCTCCGGGCCGAAAAAATTCGAAGCGTGGAAGCCTTGAGGCGGCCGACATCTCGCTCAGCAGGGACCAGCCGTTACGGGAATGCCGGTACCGACGATCTATTATATCCGCCACGGCGAGACCTCGTGGAACGCCGAAGGGCGGCTCCAGGGGGTGCAGGACATCGCCCTCAATGAGCGCGGCCGCGCCCAGGCGGCGCATGCCGGGCGCATCCTCGCCGATCTCATGGCGCGCGACGGCCGTGACAAGACGACGGTGCCGTTTGTCGCGAGCCCGCTAATCCGGGCGCGCGCCACCATGGAGCTGGTGCGTGCCGAGCTCGGCCTGCCGCCCGGCGATTACGCCCTCGACGCGCGGCTGCGCGAGATCGGCTACGGGACGTGGGAGGGCTCGACCCTGGCGCAGGCGCAGGCTGCGGATCCCGCGCTGTATGCCCGCCGCCTGGCCGAGAAGTGGACGGTGTCGCCGGCCGGCGGCGAGAGCTATGTCGACGTCCAGGTGCGGATGACCGACTGGTATCGCTCGGTGACGGCAGACACGGTTGCGGTTGCCCATGGCGGCACGGCGCGGGCGCTGATGGTGACGCTCGGCTTCGAGACGCCGGCCTCGGCCGCCGAGCTCACTATCGAGCAGGGGGCGGTCTATGTGTTCGGCGCCGCGGGGTTGCAGAAGTATAGTTAAGGCACCCGGCTAGCTGCGTCTTTGGGCCATGAAACTCGTTTGACGCTGCCGACCCTGCGCGTTACGACACGCCATGTCCTTCAATACTTTCGGCCATATGTTCCGCGTCACGACCTTCGGCGAGAGCCATGGGGTCGCGATCGGCTGCGTCGTCGACGGCTGCCCGCCGCTCATCCCCCTGACCGTGGAGGAGATCCAGCACGACCTCGACCGCCGCCGCCCCGGCCAGTCGCGCTTCACCACCCAGCGCCAGGAGCCGGATGCGGTGAAGATCCTGTCCGGCGTGATGGCGCATCCGGAGAGCGGGGTGCAGGTGACGACTGGTACGCCGATCGCGCTGCTGATCGAGAACACCGATCAGCGTTCGAAGGATTATTCCGAGATCAAGGACAAGTTCCGCCCCGGCCACGCCGACTTCACCTATGAAACGAAATACGGCCTGCGCGACTATCGCGGCGGCGGACGCTCCTCCGCGCGCGAGACCGCGACCCGCGTCGCGGCCGGTGCGATCGCGCGCAAGGTCCTGCCCGAAGTGAAGGTGCGCGGCGCGCTGGTGCAGATGGGGCCGCACAAGATCGACCGCGAGAAGTGGGACTGGGACGAGATCGCCAACAACCCGTTCTTCTGCCCCGACAAGGACAAGGCGGCGTTCTTCGAAAGTTATCTCGACGGCATCAGGAAGAGCGGCTCCTCGATCGGCGCCGTCATCGAGGTCGTCGCCGAAGGCGTGCCGGCCGGGCTCGGCGCGCCGATCTACGCCAAACTCGACAGCGACCTGGCGGCGGCGATGATGAGCATCAACGCGGTCAAGGGCGTCGAGATCGGCGCCGGCTTCGGCGCCGCCGAATTGTCGGGCGAGGAGAACGCCGACGAGATGCGGACCGGCAACAACGGAACGCGTTTCCTGTCCAACCATGCCGGCGGCGTCCTCGGCGGCATCTCGACCGGCCAGCCGGTGGTGGTGCGCTTTGCAGTCAAGCCGACCTCCTCGATCCTGACCACGCGCCGGACCGTGGACCGCAAGGGTGCCGATACCGACATCCTGACCAAGGGTCGCCACGACCCCTGCGTCGGCATCCGGGCGGTGCCGGTCGGCGAGGCCATGATGGCCTGCGTGCTGGCCGATCATTTTCTGCGCGACCGCGGGCAGACCGGGCGCTGATCCCCTATATAGTGGCGGTCGCCAGACCGCCCTGGGGGAATGCCATGAACGCGTCGGAGCTTCGGGACATCATCGAGTGGATGATCGGCGGCGCGCGGTCGGCGCCGACCCCGCCGCAGATGATGGCGGAATGCTGCGAACGGCTGGTGCGGGCCGGATTGCCGCTGTGGCGCATCGGCGTCTTCGTGCGCACGCTGCATCCGGAGATCTATGGCCGCCATTTCTTCTGGAAGCCGGGCGCGGAGGTCGAAACCGGCACCGTCGATCACAACATCCTGGACTCTCCGGAATTTGCCGTCAGCCCGCTGTCGACCGTCTTCAGGCAGGGCGTTGAAGTCCGCGCGCGGCTCGACGATCCCGCAAGCGCCCGGTTTCCGATCGTCGTGGACCTGCAGGCCGAAGGCGTCACCGACTACATCGCTGTGCCGCTGGTCTATACTGACGGCTTCGTCAATGCCTCGAGCTGGACCACCAGGCAGCCGGGCGGCTTCACCGACGAGCAGCTCGATGCGATCCGGTCGATCGCCGTGCCATTGGCGCGCTATATCGAGATCATCACCCTGCGCCGCACCGCCTCGCTCTTGCTGGACACCTATGTCGGCAACCGTGCCGGCGAGCGCATCATGGGCGGCCAGATCCGGCGCGGCCATGCCGATACGATGGATGCCGCGATCTGGCTGTCGGACCTGCGCGGCTTCACCGCGCTGTCGGACCGCTTGCCGGCCGAGACGGTGGTGGAGATCCTCAACCTCTATTTCGATTGCCAGGTCACCGCGATCCGCGACCATGGCGGCGAAGTGCTCAAATTCATGGGCGACGGCCTGCTCGCGGTGTTCCCGGTCGACGAATATCTCGGTGACGAGGTGCAGGTCTGCTCACGCGTGCTGGAAGCTGCGCGCGCGTCCCGCGCCGGCGTCGAGGCGCTGCAATTCGCCAACGGCGATGCCGTCGAACGCTTCCGTTTCGGCCTCGCGCTGCATCTCGGGCGCGTGCTCTACGGCAATATCGGCGGCGGCAACCGGCTCGACTTCACCTGCATCGGTCCGGCGGTCAATCTCGCCGCGCGGCTGGAGAAGATCGCCGGCCGTCTCGGCCGCACCGTGGTGGCCTCGGAGCGCTTCGCCGGCATCAGCGATGGCAGCTGGAGCGATCTCGGCGAGTTTCCGATCGCGGGATTTGCCAAGGCCGAACGGGTCTATGGCCTGTTCGATGAGGCGCCGGTCGCTGCTGCGAGCTAGCCGCCGCGGGCGTAAGACTGCTTCAGGCCGAAGGTCAGGATCGACAATGTGATCCACAGCCGCAGCATCGCGAAGCCGAAGATGAAGACGACGTAGACCAGGTTCTTGAGCGGCTGGCCCACCATCGAGATTTGCCAGAAGTGCCAGATCGCGGTGCGCACAAGCGCCTGCCCGTAGCCCAGCGCAACGTTGATCGCGCCCAGCGCGAGCACCGCCGCGCCCAGCCAGAGCGCGTGCCGGCCAAGGTCCTTGACGGCGGCAAACAGCGCGACGCGACCGCCATTGCCTTCCGCATTGACGATGATCAGCAGCACCAGCGCCGCGATCGCCGCACTCCAGAACCGGCCGAGATGGGTGACCTGATCGAAGGCCATGCCGTCGAGGCCCGACAAGAGATACGGTGCAAACGACGAGAGGCCGATCGCGGCGGTGCCGAGTGCCGCCACGACCATCACGAGCACGATCCGCCACAGGATCGACAGCGACAGTCTGATCTGCTCGGCCAGCGTCAATTCGCCGAGCGACGATCGGCCGCCGGAAGCCTGGATCGAGTCCCGGGCCGTCGCGAAGAAGGCGAGCAGCACGCAAGCGTTGGCCAGCGCCAGCGCGGGCACAATCAGGCCGAGATTGCCGTAGCCGACGATCCGCAGCGCCGCCGCCATGATGAGCCAGGGCAGGGCGGGCAACGGGCGAAACGGCCCGAACGAGGTCTCCGGGCGAGTCTTCCGCAGGGGCAGTTGTTGGCGCAGCGCGACGGACATGCCGCGTCGGTACCATGCGATCCCTAAAGCACCGGTCGCCGCGATCGCTAAAATTCGTGGCAAGGCCCGCGGCAATCTGGCGCCGGCGCGCTATTCCTCGGGCTCGGTGGTGAACAGCAGCGGATAGCCCTTGGCGCGGCCAGCGTCGGTGGCGCGCGTCGCCTTGGTCTCGGCGATGTCCCTGGTGAAGACGGCGACGACGCAGACGCCGCGCTGGTGCGCGGTCAGCATCACCTTGTAGGCCTGCTCGTCGGTCATGCGGAATTCACCCTTCAGCACGGTGACGACGAATTCGCGCGGCGTGTAGTCGTCGTTGACCAGGATCACCTTGTGCAGGCGCGGCCGCTCGACCTTGGTCTTCGTCCTGGTTTTCGGCTTGACGACGGTATCTGGCATCGCACTCCCTCGCGATTGCCCCGTAGGAATACCGTCTTCCGGCGCGCCTTGGAACCGTTCGATTTGCACGGCGTCATTGCGGCAACGGCACGGCGCGTGTCGCCGCATTCGAGACAAGCGAAGTCTGACTTGAGCGTGGACGTCTAACCTGAATGTGAAGGACAGCCGATATCTGCGCTTTTCGCCGCCTGAATTGCGTGTCACGATGACGCTCATACGACGGGAGGGCCGCAATGCGCTGGTATGTCTCGATCGGAGCGGTGCTTGTCGCGGGCATGTTGGCCAGCGGCGATGTGGCCGGTGTTGCCGCGCCCGGCCCGGGAACCCAGCCCGGCCATCGCCTGGCTGAAAAGGAATCCACGCCGAGCGTCGACATCGAGTTGATCATCGCGGTCGACGTTTCCTATTCGATGGACATGGACGAGCTCGCGATCCAGCGCGAGGGCTATGCGCAGGCCATCGTTTCCAAGGATTTCCTGCAGGCGCTGAAGGCCGGTCCGAACGGCAAGATCTCGATCACCTATTTCGAATGGGCCGCCTCCAACGATCAGAAGATCATCATCCCCTGGCGGGTGATCGACGGCCCTGAATCCGCCGATGCGGTCGCCGCCGAGATCATGAAGACGCCGGTGCGCCGCGCCTCGCGCACCTCGATCTCCGGCGCGATCTATTTCGCGATCCCGATGTTCGACGAGAATCCGCATCGCGGCCTGCGCCGCGTGATCGATATTTCCGGCGACGGGCCCAACAACAACGGCACGCCGATCACGCCCGCGCGCGATGCGGCGCTCGACAAGGGCATCGTCATCAACGGCCTGCCGATCATGGTGAAGGAACCGTCCTACTCGACGATGGATATCGAGAATCTCGACTATTACTACGAGGACTGCGTGATCGGCGGACCGGGCTCCTTCGTGGTGACGATCAAGGATCGTGAGAAGTTCAAGGAGGCGATCCGCACCAAGCTGCTGCTCGAAGTCGCCGGCCGCACCCCCGAGCGCCCGATCATGCGGACCGCCGAGAAGGAGCCGCGGGTCAATTGCCTGATCGGCGAGAAGATCTGGCAGGACCGCTGGGGGCGGTAGCCGATCATGTGGATCTCGTAGGATGGGTAGAGCGAAGCGAAACCCATCAATTCATATCAGCGGTGCGAATGATGGGTTTCGCTGCGCTCTACCCATCCTACGGTTCTAACTCGCCCTACAAATCTTCTGGAGCTCACTCTCCAGCGCGCGCAACGTCTGCAACGCGGCGGCGTGCTCGGCCGCGCCGATCTGCCGCCAGACCTCCGCGGCGCAACCAGCGAGGCCGCGAACCGTCACCGGAAAATTCGCGGCCTGCGCCAGCGCGCCCTTTTCGTTGATCAGATACGCCCCGTTCAGCGCAAACAGCACCTGCGCGATACAGGCCAGCGCGCGATAGGCGCAGCCGGCGATATGCGTGCTGTCGCCGCGCGGCACGGCGAGCTCGGCATTCTCGATGCTGAACAGCACTTCCCATTGAAAGCGCCGCACCAACGCATCGCGGAGGGCCGGCGGGTAGGGCGCGGTCCTCGCCTTCAGCGCCGCGACGAGGCCGTCGGGATCGTGCAGCTGATGGCACAGCGCGACCTCGCCCATCCAGATCGCCGAGCAGAAGCCGTGCGGATGGCCCGGCTGATAGTGCATGCTGATCTCGCCGTTCCGGCAAGCATCGATGACAGCGGAGACCTGATCGATGCTGCGGTAGAGCAGGTCGACCTTGCGGCCGCCGATCGTGAGCCAGGCACCGCCGACGATCCACGGTCCCCATTCGCCGACCGGCGTGACATGCGCAGCAGCGGGGTCGTCGACCAGACCCGTTACGACTTCGCGCAGCCGATCGATATCCGGCGCGGCGCCATCCCGATAGTAGAGCCCGATATCGGTGTCGGAGGTGTCATGCGCCGTGCCGCGCGCCCGCGATCCGCCGAGCACGATGGCGGCGACGCCCGGTACGGCGGCGAGAACGGGAATGATGCGTGCGAGCAGCGGATCGTCGGACATGGAGCGCAGACTATAGCGGGAGCGCCCGCGCTCAGCGATAGTCGCTGCGTCCTGTCAGCGCGCGAACCGCGCCACCAGCTCGACATGCGCCGTGTGGCGGAACTGGTCGACCGGCGTGACGGCTGCGATCTTGTAGCCGCCGTCGATCAGGATTTTCGCGTCGCGCGCAAACGTTGCGGCGTTGCAGGACACCGCGACGATCACCGGCACCTTGCTCGCCGCCAGCTGGGTGACTTGCGCCTGTGCGCCTTGCCGCGGCGGATCGAACACGACGGCGTCATAGTCGCGCAATTCCTGCGGCATCAGGGGGCGGCGGAACAGGTCGCGTGCGTCGGCCTTGAGCGGCTTCAGCCCTGGGGTCGATTGCGCGGCCTTCTGTAGCGCCGTGATGGCGCCGCCGTCGCTGTCGAAGGCCGCGATCCGCGCCTTCTCCGCGAGGCGCAGCGCGAACGGACCGACGCCGCAAAACAGGTCGGCGATATGCTTGGCGCGTCCGCAATGCTCGCGAACCAGCGCGGCCAACGTCTCCTCGCCCTTGACGGTCGCCTGCAGGAACGAGCCGGGCGGCAGCACGATCTTCGACTTTCCGATCGCAATCTCGGGGGAGCCGCGCTGCAGCACCAACTCGCCGTGGCGTGTCAGCCGCGCCAGCCGGTGCTTCTGCGCGACGCGCGACAAAGTGGTGATCAGGCTGGTCGGCAGCGCGCCGGAGCCGCGCACATCGATGTCGAGGCCGTTGACGGTTGCGGTGACCTGGATGTCGAGCGGCTTGCCGATCGCAATCAGCGGCTCGGCTGTGGCCCAGGCCGCCTCGAGCGCACCGTCGAGCGCAGGATCGAGGATCGGGCAGCGATCGACCGGGATGATGTCGTGTGAACCTGCCGCGGCGTAGCCGACCTTGAGGACGTCATGGGTGCCCATGCGCCCGTGCAGCGTGATGCGGCGACGGCCTGCGCCATGGGCATCGACCAGCGCTGTGACGTCCGCCGCAATCTTCGCCTGCGCCAGTGTCTCGACCACGATGTTGCGCTTCCAGGCATGGTAGCCTTCGTCGTTCCAGTGCTGGATCGCGCAGCCGCCGCAGACGCCGAAATGCGGACAGAACGGTGCGATGCGCTCGGGACTTTCCCGCGCGACCCGCAGCAGCCGCCGCCGGTCGGGATGATTGCCCGGGACGTCGTCGACCTCGACTGTTTCGCCGGCCAGCGCATAAGGCACGAAGATCGATTGCGATCCCTCGATCGCGACGCCGTCGCCGCGGTGGCCGACATGGTCGATGGTGAGAAGCTCAGCCACGGCGCGCGCCGAGGAAGAATTCGATATTGCCGTCGCCGCCCGGGATCGAGGACGGGAACACCTGAATGTCGGTGCAGCCCTGCGAGGCGGCAAAGGCGGCGATATCGTCGCAGATCTCCTGGTGCACCATCGCGTTGCGGATCACGCCGCGCTTGGAGTGTTTGCGCGCCGCCTCGAATTGCGGCTTGATCAGCGCCAAAAGATGCATCGGGGCTGCCGCCAGCGACAGCGCCACCGGCAGCACCAGCTTCAGCGAGATGAAGCTGACGTCGATCACCACGATGTCGGGCCGCGCCGGCAGGCGCTTGCCCTCGAAACTCCTGATGTCGGTCGCCTCCATGGAGACGATCCTCGGATGCCCCTGCAGCGAGGGATGTAGCTGGCCGTGGCCGACATCGATGGCGAACACGAGGCTTGCGCCGTTGGCGAGCAGCACTTCGGTGAAGCCGCCGGTCGAGGCGCCGACATCGAGGCAGACATGGCCCTCGACGTCGATCGGATAGTGCTCGAGCGCGCCGGCGAGCTTGACGCCGCCGCGCGAGACATAGGGATGCGCCGGCTCGGCCGAGAGGGCCGCGCCCGGTGCGACGATCTCTGACGCCTTCGCGATCTGCTTGCCGTCGGCGGTGACGAGGCCGGCATCGATGGCGGCGCGCGCCCGCGCCCGGCTTTCGAACAGGCCGCGCTCCACCAGCAGCACGTCGATGCGCTTGCCGGCGGATGCGTTGTTGTCGTTGTCGCCCGCCCTGGTCACTTCGCCGCCTGCCGGCGCTGCGCGGCAGCGAGCCGCACGCAGGCCTCGAAGGAGGTGAGGTCGTGCCAGAGGTCGGCCGACGGCTCGCGCGGGGTCACCAGCGGGCTGCCGTGCAGGTCGAGCGCGTGCATCATCATCAGATTGTCCGGTAATCCAAACTCTTCCACCGTCAGCCCTTCCGCATCGATCAGGCGTCCGTCGGATGCCGGCACGACCTGGCTCAGCCGCGCCACGCGATTGGCGTAGGACGTGGGATCGTTCGAATAGGCGAGGCACAGTTTGCCGCGTCCCGCCATGTAGCCGAGTTCGTAAACCGTGCCTGCGTCGGCACTGGGGCCGCGAAACGGCGTCAAATTGGCGATGATGGCGTCGGCAGACTCCATCATCGCCTCGTTGCTCTTGAAGATGGCGAGTGAGGCGCCGGCGGCGGTGGGATCGATGCTGTTGTCGAGCGGATACAGCCCGGTCAGCCCGTGATAGGCGCAAACCTCCGCCTTGCGGCGGCCGATCTCCACGGCATCCGGCAGGAACACGTCAGGACCTGCCAGATAGATCTTCATGGACGTGCCGGGGCTGGTGCGTTTTCGAGCGAGAACCCGGAGCTTCGGTTCTGATTCAATCAGAACCGAAAATGCTCAAGTGAGCGCCGCCCGTCGCGATCAGGCGAGCTTGACGGTCTCGGCCTTGTAGTCCTTGCCGAGGGTTTCGAACACCTTGGCAACGATGCTCTTGGCGTCGAGACCGGCGCGGGCATACATCGCCGCCGGCGTGTCGTGGTCGAGGAACACGTCGGGCAGGATCATCGAGCGGAACTTGAGCATGCCGCTGTCGAGCATGGCGTTGTCCGACAGGAACTGCATGACATGCGAGCCGAAGCCGCCGATCGAGCCTTCCTCGATCGTGATCAGGATCTCATGGTCGCGGGCGAGCTTCATGATCATCTCTTCGTCGAGCGGCTTCATGAAGCGCGCGTCGGCGATCGTGGCGGAAAGGCCGTGGGCGGCGAGCTCGTCGGCCGCCTTCTCGCACTCGGCGAGACGGGTGCCGAACGACAGCAGCGCCACCTTCTTGCCCTCGCGGATGATGCGGCCTTTGCCGACTTCCAGGGCAACGCCGACTTCCGGCATCTCGATGCCGCGGCCTTCGCCGCGCGGATAGCGCAGCGCGCTCGGACGATCGTTGATCGCAACCTGCGTCGCCACCATGTGGACCAGTTCCGCCTCGTCGGCGGCGGCCATGATCACCATGTTCGGCAGACAGCCGAGATAAGCACTGTCGAACGAACCCGCGTGCGTCGCGCCGTCGGCGCCGACGAGGCCAGCGCGGTCGATCGCGAAGCGGACCGGAAGGCTCTGGATCGCGACGTCATGGACCACCTGGTCATAGCCGCGCTGCAGGAAGGTCGAGTAGATCGCGCAGAACGGCTTGTAGCCTTCGGTGGCGAGGCCGGCGGCGAAGGTCACCGCGTGCTGTTCGGCAATGCCGACGTCGAAGGTGCGGTCCGGGAACGCCTTGTTGAAGATGTCGACGCCGGTGCCTGACGGCATCGCCGCGGTGATGGCGACGATCTTGTCGTCCTTCTCGGCTTCCTTGACGAGGCTCTGCCCGAATACGTTCTGGTAGGCCGGCGCATTCGGTTTGGCCTTGGCCTGGGTGCCGGTCGCGACGTCGAACTTGACCACGGCGTGGTACTTGTCGGCCGAGGCTTCGGCCGGGCCGTAGCCCTTGCCCTTCTGGGTCACGACGTGAACCAGGATCGGGCCGGTCTCCATGTCACGGACGTTCTTCAGCACCGGCAGCAGATGGTCGAGATTGTGACCGTCGATCGGGCCGACATAGTAGAAGCCGAGCTCTTCGAACAGCGTGCCGCCGTCCATCATGAAGCCGCGGGAATATTCCTCGACGCGGTTGGCGCGATTGGCGAGGATCTTCGGCAGACGCTTGTTGATCTGCTTGGCGGCCTCGCGCAGCGAGCGGTAGGTCTTGCCGGAGTAGAGGCGCGACAGATAGGCGCTCATCGCGCCGACCGGCGGGGCGATCGACATGTCGTTGTCGTTGAGGATCACGATCAGGCGCGAGTTCATCGCGCCGGCGTTGTTCATCGCCTCATAGGCCATGCCCGCCGACATCGCGCCGTCACCGATCACGGCGATAACGTTGTTCTTGCCGCCGGAGAGATCGCGCGCCACGGCCATGCCGAGGCCGGCCGAAATCGAGGTCGAGGAGTGCGCGGCGCCGAACGGATCGTAGTCGCTCTCGGTGCGCTTGGTGAAGCCGGAGAGGCCGCCGCCGGTGCGCAGCGTGCGGATGCGGTCGCGGCGTCCGGTCAGGATCTTGTGCGGATAGGCCTGGTGGCCGACGTCCCAGATCAGGCGGTCGCGCGGGGTGTCGAAGATGTAGTGGATGGCGGTGGTCAGTTCGACCACGCCGAGGCCGGCGCCGAAATGGCCGCCGGTCACCGACACCGCGTCGATGGTTTCCTGGCGCAGCTCGTCGGCAACCTGTCGCACCTGCTCGACCTTCAGCTTGCGCAGGTCATCCGGCGTGTGAATAGTGTCAAGAAGCGGCGTCTTACTAAATGTGGTCACAGCGAATTTCCAATTTTTGCCTGTCGGAACGAACCGCCCGACGCGAGATGGGATGGCGCGCACACCGCGCAGCGAATGCCAGACACTGGGTGCCGCCCCGGCAGGCCGGTGCCTGGTTGTAAGCCTAGATTCACTCCGGATTGGACCACGTGATATGCATCACCTTGGTCGCTCTTCACCCGTCCCGGTTCAGTTTTGTCGAACCATTTGAGATGCTTGCCGCCCGAAAAATTCGGGCCGCCCGCCACCTTCAAATGCCCATAGAACTGGAAGCATTACACCAAAGCTGTAGCCAAAGCCAACCCGATAGGGGGTGCAGGGTTCCTATGCGCTGTCTCGAAAAACCTAGACTTTTCAATGCCTGGGTCGGAGCTGGGTTCCAATAATGCCCATTTTAGCGGCAGCCGGCCGCTACCGAGCGGGCTGATTCGCGCGCCGCGCCGATCGCCGCGGTCGCTCCGCGGCGTGATGGATTGCTGGAAATAAGCAGCAACAATGGCCCGCCGGGGCGGACATTCCTTCGCATGATCGTGGGGCCCCGACGCCCGGAGCCTACTCCGTTTCGACGGAATCGGAACGGGGCTCTACTGCACGTCGAGCGGCTCGGTCCCGGTCGGCTGGCCCGAGGCGTCGGTGGTGATCTTGTCGACGCGGGCTTCGGCCTGGCGCAGCAGTTCCTCGCAGCGCCGTTTCAGTGCCTCGCCGCGCTCGTAGATCGCGACCGATTCCTCAAGCGGGACCTTGCCGTCCTCGAGCCGCTTGACGATCGATTCGAGTTCCTCGATCGCGCGTTCAAAGGAGAGCTTCTTCACGTCGGCTTGGGTGTTGTCGGCCATTCTTTGCGTTCCCGATTGCGTGGATCAGATCGCAACCTGATCTTGTCGTCCAAACATGACCTGTCGCAGGCCATGCTCGCCCCGGCGCAGAATCAATCGAATTTTTGCGGGCGTATTGTGGCGGGGATTTACCCGTCCATCAATGCGGTGACGTGAGATGCCACCGACTCTTTCAGGCCCTGCAGGTCGTAGCCGCCCTCAAGGACGGAGACGACGCGGCCACCGGCGCTCTTGTCGGCGAGATCCATCAGCTTGCGTGTGACCCAGCCGAAATCCTCGCCCGTCAGGTTGATCGAGGCCAGGGGATCGCGGTGATGCGCGTCGAAGCCCGCCGAGATGACGACGAGTTCGGGGGAGAACTTCTCGAGCTGCGGCAGGATCAGGTTCTCGAAAGCGGAGCGGAACTTGGCGCCGCCGTCGCCGGGCGCCAGCGGCGCGTTGACGACGGTGTCGTGCTCGCCGCGCTCGCCGGCGGCCCCGGTGCCGGGAAACAGCGGCATCTGGTGCGTCGAGCAATACATCACGGTCGGGTCGGCCCAGAAGATATCCTGAGTGCCGTTGCCGTGATGGACGTCGAAATCGATGATCGCGGCGCGCTTGATGCCGTATTTGCGCTGCGCGTGGCGGGCGGCGATCGCGGCATTGTCGAAGAAGCAGAAGCCCATCGGTGTCGATTTCTCGGCGTGGTGCCCGGGCGGGCGCACCGCGACGAAGGCGTTTTGATGCTTGCCCTCCATCACCGCATCGGTGGCGGCCACCGCGCCGCCGACGCCGCGCATCACCGCTTCCCAGGTGCCCGGCGACATCGAGGTGTCGCCGTCGATATAGATCATACCCGAGGTCGGCGCGATGTGGCGGAGTTCGCTGACATAGTGCTCGCCGTGACAGAGCAGCACGGTGTCGAGGTCGCCTTCCGGCGCGGAATCGCGCACCAGCGCCTTGAAGCGATCCTCGCCGAGCACCTCGGCGACCGCCCGCAGCCGGTCGGGGCGTTCGGGATGTCCGGGAGGGGTCAGGTGGTCGAGACAGGCGGAATGCGTCAGAAGCAGTGTCATGCAAATTCCCGGCGCAATCGATGCGCGTGCGAGGACGCATGATCCGGAAAAGTGCGCAGCGGTTTTCCGAATAAGATCATGCAAGAGCGGCCCTAATCTAGGCCGTTAGCGGCATTCCGGAAAGGGCCGACATCATTTCTGTTCCCGTCCTTTCAAAGCCGGGGCGTTTTCCGCGTCATTGCGAGCGGAGCGAAACAATCCATGCTGCCGCATGTTCGGAGACAATGGATTGCTCCGCTCCGCGTGCAATGACGTGAGGGGCTGCGTATGCCATCCCCACACCTCACTCAATTGATCCGCTCGATCCGCCTGCCTGCCGTCGGGCCCACCGGGCTGTTGGCCTTGAAGTAGGCATAGAGCGCATCGACGTCGTAGATGCCGAACTGCTGCGCGGTCCCTTGCTTGAACACCGTAAAGCCGTCGCCGCCCTCGGCGAGATAATTGTTCACGGTGACGCGGTAGCTCGCGGCCGGATCGATCGGTTTGCCGTCCAGCGACATCCGTGCGGCGATGATGCGCACGCCGTCGCCCTTGCTCGCATCCCACGCGTACGAGAACCCTCTCGAGACCTGGAGGGCGCGCGGCCGCTTCGGGTCGGCCCATTGCTGCTCCAGCGCGTCCTTGAGCTGCTTGCCGGTCAGCGTCATCGTCACGAGCTGGTTGCGGAACGGCTGGCTGGCGAAGATATCGGCATAGGTCACCGCGCCGTCCTCGCGCTTGACGATGTCGGTGCGCACGCCGCCGGGATTGGTGAAGGCGATCACCGCGCCGCCATTCGGCTCAGCGCTGGTTGCAAGCAGCTGCGCGTCGGCGACGATGTCGCCGAGCGGGCTCTCGCCAGTTTCGGCAGGCGTACGCGACAGTGTTTCGGTGACCGAGCCTGCCGCGCGGCTCGCGATCGGCGCGGCGAGCCGGTCGTAGGATTCCAGCAGCGCGCTCTGCTCGGGGTCCTTGGCGGTGCCGGCGATCCGCACGATGGTGTTGGCCGCCCTGGCGCTGATTACGTCATGGCTGTTCGGATCGAGCTGAAGATCGATCGCGGTGACCAGGGTGCCGTATTTGTCGCCGGACGTGACGAGCCGACCATCGATCTCGCAGACATAGGCCTGGTGGGTGTGGCCGGAGATCACGACGTCGACCGCGCGATCGAACTTCTTGACGATGTCGACGATCGGTCCGGAGATGCCGGGGCATTCATTGTAGTCGCCGGTCGGAAAGCCGCCTTCGTGGATCAGCACCACGATCGCCTCGACGCCCTTCGCCTTCAGCTCGGGGACCAGCGCATTGACGGTCTCGGCCTCGTCGCGGAAGTCGAGGCTCGCGACGCCGGCCGGCGACACCAGGTTCGGGGTGTTCTTCAGCGTCAGCCCGATGAAGGCCACTGGAATGCCGTCGAACTGCTTGATGTCGTAGGGCGGAAACACCGGCTTGCCGGTCGCCTTCTCGATCGTGGAGGCGGCGAGATAGCGGAATTTGGCCCCCGTGAACGGGTGCGGCCCCTGGCATTTGTCGACCGGGTGGCAGCCGCCATTCTGCATCCGCAGCAGCTCGTCCTTGCCCTCGTCGAATTCGTGATTGCCGACCGAGGAGATCGCAAGCCCCATCAGCGAGAGCGACTCGATGGTCGGCTCGTCGTGAAACATCGCCGACAGGAACGGGCTCGCGCCGATCAGGTCGCCGGCCGCAACGAAGATGTTGTTCTTGTGTCCTTCGCGCAGCTGCTTGACGACGGTGGCCATCCGCTCGGCGCCGCCGGCGGGCTCCATGATCTTCCTGGTCGCGTCAGCGGGATCGGTGATGCGGATGCCGCCCGGCGGCGGCCGCAGATAGCCGTGGAAATCGTTGATCGCGAGAATGCGCAGGCTCACCGGCTCCGCGGCCTGCGCCAGGCAGGGGCTTGCTGCGGCCAGTCCGAACGCGCAGAGCGCAGCGAGAGGGGAAAGGCGGGGCTGTCTCATGACCTGTCCATGGAGCACGGGATCATGGCGCCGCGCCACTACAATTTTGCGACGCTTCGTTTCAATCCTTCGGGCGAGCCATGAATGCCTTGAACGCCTCGACGGCTTCCTTGGAGCGCATCCGTTCGCTGAACAGATGGTTCTCCTGCTCGATGCGGCGGGTGACGTCCTCCGGCGGCAGCCGGATCAGGCGCCGCGAGATCGCCACCGCCTCGGCCGGCAGCGCGCAGATCTCGCGCGCCACCTTGTGCGCCTCCACCTCGGCATGCCCCGGCGCCACCACGGTGTTGACGAAGCCGGCGACGCGGGCGTCGTCGGCCGACATGGTGCGGCCGATCACCAGCATCGCGAAGGCGCGCTGGTGGCCCATCATGCGCGGCATCAACAGGCTTGAGGCGCCTTCCGGCACCAGGCCGAAATTGGAGAACGGCGTCGAGAACAGCGCGGTCTTGCTGGCGAGCACATAGTCGCAGTGAAACAGCATGGTGGTGCCGATGCCCATCGCGACGCCGTCGACGGCGGCGATGATCGGCTTCACATTGTGGGCCAGCGAATACAGGAACTTGACGAGGTCGGAGGCCGGCGGCGTCTCGCCGGTCGAGGTGCCCTGCGCGAGCAGGTCCTCGATGTCGTTGCCCGCGGTGAACACGCCGGAGCCGCCGGTGATGATCAGGCAGCGGATCTTCGGATTGTTCTGCGCCTTGTCGATCGCGTCGCTGATCGCGCGAAACATCTCCTGGGTGATCGCGTTCTTCTTCTCGGGCCTGCGCAGCCGGATCACGCGCGTGGCGGCTTCGTCGGTCACTATGACATGCGCGGTCATCGAGCGGTCCCAGGGTCGGCCGGCATCGTCGCCGGTGGAGGTCGTACCGCCATCCTACATGATCCGGTGCAAGCCCCAAGAGCTCCAGCGTGTTCCGGGCCGCTTTTCCCCGTGGGCGAGCATGAGGACGGCGCAATGCAGCTAACCGGAATTTCGCGATTCCGGGCAGGGGACGTTGGTCGTAGGCCGGACCTGTACGACGATGCTGCCGCGCAGGCCGCCCGCGCCTGATGGCGCTACTGCCTCCCAGGAGCCGCCGTGGCGCTCGCGACGAGTTTAACTTCCCCGCGAGAAACATTCCGCCGTTCGCGGCATTCCCCCTTTGCTGACAGGCCGAGCAGACCTCGACACGTCGTTGTCGTTGGTTCCGCATTCGGCTGACTTGAGGAGAGCGGCGGCATGCAGATCTCCGGACGTTTGGAACTATCGCGGCGCCATCTGTTGATTGTTGGAGCCGCCTCGCTTGCGGCGTCGTCGATCGCGACGCCTCCGCCTGCGGCCGCCCAATCTGCCCCGACCGGAGCGCCCGTGATGACGAGAGTATCCTTTGACGTGAACGGCGAAACCCACCAGCTCGAGCTCGACACCAGGACCACGCTGCTCGATGCCCTGCGCGAGCACCTGCATCTGACCGGCACCAAGAAGGGCTGCGACCACGGCCAATGCGGCGCCTGCACCGTGATCGTCGACGGGCGGCGGATCAATTCCTGCCTGACGCTCGCCGTGATGCATCAGGGCGACGAGATCACGACGATCGAGGGCCTCGGCACGCCGGACGGGCTGCATCCGCTGCAGGCGGCATTCGTCGAGCATGACGGCTATCAATGCGGCTATTGCACGCCGGGCCAGATCTGCTCGGCGGTCGCCGTGCTTGCCGAGGTTAAGGCCGGCATCCCGAGCCACGTCACGGCGGATCTGAATGCGCCGCTGCGACTGACCAATGCCGAGCTCCGCGAGCGCATGAGCGGCAACATCTGCCGCTGCGGCGCCTATTCCAACATCGCCGAGGCGATCAGCGAGGTCGCCGGGAGGAGCGCATGAGATCATTCAGCTATGAGCGCGCCACCTCGCCGGGCGCAGCGGCCGCAGCCGCCGTCGGCACCGCGAACGCCAAATTCATCGCCGGCGGCACCAATCTGCTCGACCTGATGAAGCTCGAGATCGAGACGCCGGCGCATCTGATCGACGTCAACGACCTGGCGCTCGATCGCATCGAGGAGACCGCGGATGGCGGCCTGCGGATCGGCGCGCTGGTGCGCAACACCGATCTCGCCGCCGATATCCGCGTGCGGCGTGACTATGGCGTGCTGTCGCGCGCGCTGCTCGCCGGCGCTTCCGGCCAGTTGCGCAACAAGGCGACGACCGCGGGCAATCTGTTGCAGCGGACGCGCTGTCCTTATTTCTACGACACCAATCTGCCCTGCAACAAGCGCAAGCCCGGCAGCGGCTGCGCCGCGATCGGCGGCTTCAGCCGCCAGCATGCGGTGGTCGGTGTGAGCGATGCCTGCATCGCGACCCATCCGAGCGATATGGCGGTGGCGATGCGCGCGCTCGACGCGACCGTGGAGACGGTGCGGCCCGACGGCACCACGCGCAGCATCCCGATCGCCGAGCTGCATCGTCTGCCCGGCGACAGCCCCGAGATCGAAACCAGCCTGGAGCGGGGCGAACTGATCACCGCGGTGGTGCTGCCGAAACCGGTCGGCGGCGCGCAGGCCTATCGCAAGGTGCGCGACCGCGCCTCTTATGCCTTTGCGCTGGTCTCGGTTGCCGCGATCGTGCAGCGCGACGGCACCGGCCGCGTCGCGCTCGGCGGCGTGGCGCACAAGCCCTGGCGCGTCGAGGCGGCGGAGGCGGAATTGCCTGCTGGCGCCAAAGCCGTCACTGCGCGCCTCTTTGCCGATGCGAAGCCGACCAAGGACAATGCGTACAAGCTGCCGCTCGCCGAGCGAACGCTCGCGGCGGTGTTGCGCGAGGCCAGAGCTTGAGATGAGGGCCTGACATCATGCGTTTTGAACATCCCGCGACCTTCAACCCGATCGACCAGCTCAAGGTGATCGGCCACCCGACCAGCCGGATCGAGGGGCCGCTGAAGACCACCGGCACCGCGCCTTACGCCTATGAGCGGCACGACGTCGCCGCCAACCAGGCCTATGGCTACGTGGTCGGTTCGGCGATCGGCAAAGGGCGGATCGGTTCGATCGATCTCGAGGCGGCGAAGGCTGCGCCCGGCGTGCTCGCCATCGTCACATCGGACAATGCCGGCAAGCTCGGCAAGGGCGAGCGCAATGCGGCACCGCTGCTCGGCGGGCCCGAGATCGCGCATTATCACCAGGCCGTTGCCATCGTCGTCGCCGGGACCTTCGAGCAGGCGCGGGCCGCGGCGCAACTGGTCCGGATCGACTACGTCAAGGGCGACGGCAAGTTCGATCTCGCCGCGGAGCGGGACAAGGGCATCACGCCACACCCGTCATTCGGCGGCCTGGCCGACACCGCCGTCGGCGATTTCGCCTCCGCCTTCGCTGCTGCGCCCGTGCAGCTCGATGCCACCTACACCACGCCCGATCAGGGCCACGCGATGATGGAGCCGCATGCTTCGATCGCGGCCTGGGACGGCGACAAGCTCACGGTCTGGACCTCCAACCAGATGATCGCCTGGGGCGCCGAAGACATGGCGAAGACGCTTGGCATTCCCAAGGAGAATGTCCGTCTGGTGTCGCCCTATATCGGCGGCGGCTTCGGCGGCAAGCTGTTCCTGCGCGCCGAGGTGCTGCTCGCCGCGCTCGGCGCCCGCGCGGCCGGCCGGCCGGTCAAGGTCGCGCTGCAACGTCCGCTGATGTTCAACAACACGACGCACCGTCCGGCGACGATCCAGCGCATCCGCATCGGCGCCGAGCGCGACGGCAAGATCACCGCGATCGGCCACGAGAGCTGGTCCGGCAACGTCAAGGACGGCGAGCCCGAGATGGCGGTGAGCCAGACGCGGCTGCTGTATGCCGGCGCCAGCCGGATGACAGCGACGCGGCTTGCGGCGCTCGATCTGCCGGAAGGCAATGCGATGCGCGCGCCCGGAGAAGCCTCCGGCATGATGGCGCTCGAGATCGCGATCGACGAGCTCGCCGACAAGCTCGGCATCGACCCGGTCGCGCTGCGCATCGACAACGACACCCAGGTCGATCCCGAGCATCCGGAGCGGCACTTCTCGCAGCGGCAACTGGTACAGTGCTTGAGCGATGGCGCGGCGCGGTTCGGCTGGGACAAGCGCAATCCGAAATCGGGTCAGGTCCGCGATGGGCGCTGGCTGGTCGGGATGGGCGTCGCCGCGGCGTTCCGCAACAATCTCGTGACCAAATCGGCGGCCCGCGTTCGTCTCGACCAGAACGGCATCGTGACCGTCGAGACCGACATGACCGACATCGGCACCGGCTCGTACACCATCATCGCGCAGACCGCCGCCGAGATGATGGGCGTGCCGCTCGAGAAGGTCGCGGTGCGGCTCGGCGATTCCGACTTTCCGGTGTCCTGCGGCTCGGGCGGGCAGTGGGGCGGCAACAATTCCACCGCCGGCGTCTATGCAGCCTGCACCAAGCTGCGCGAGGCCATTGCGCGGAAGCTCGGCTTCAATTCCGAGGAGGCGGTGTTTGCCGACGGCGTGGTCCGCTCCGGCAATCGCAGCGTGCCGCTGGCGCAGGCCGCCGGTGCGGGCGACCTCGTGGCGGAAGATGCCATCGAATACGGCGATCTCGCCAAAACCTACCAGCAGTCGACCTTCGGCGCGCATTTCGTCGAGGTCGGCGTCGATGCCGATACGGCGGAGATCCGGGTGCGGCGGATGCTTGCGGTTTGCGCGGCGGGCCGCATCCTCAATCCGAAGGCGGCGCGCAGCCAGGTGATCGGCGCGATGACCATGGGTGTCGGCGCGGCGCTGATGGAGGACCTCGTGGTCGACAAGCGTCACGGCCTGTTCATCAATCACGACCTTGCTGCCTATGAGGTGCCGGTGCATGCCGACATCCCGCATCAGGAGATGATCTTTCTCGACGAGACCGATCCGATGTCATCGCCGATGAAGGCCAAGGGCGTCGCCGAACTCGGCATCTGCGGCGTCGCCGCCGCGGTCGCCAACGCGGTCCACAACGCGACCGGCGTTCGCGTGCGCGACTATCCGATCACGCTCGACAAGCTGCTCGCAGGGATGCCGGAGCCGGTCTAGCGCGGCATGCTTCACCTCGCCCCGCGTGCGGGGAGAGGCATAGGCCGCCGTTGGCGGCCGTTCTCAAGAACGCTGAAGCAGAGCTTCAGCTATGACGCATCGCTAGATGCGTTCCGGGTGAGGGGGAGTCTCCATAAAGACAACTATCACCGGATATGCGGAGACGGCCCCTCACCCCAACCCTGTCCCGGTGAAGAACGGGGAGAGGGAGCACAGCGGAGTCGGGGGCGCTGTTCGACCTAAGCGCTCTAGCCGCGCCCGACGAACGAGCCGATGCCCCGGCCGATCGCGGCGCCGTGCTGAAACAGCGCGCCGAGGTGATCGCCGGGCACCGACATCGCATCGAGGCCGTTCTCCGCGGCGAAGCGCTGCATCGGCGCATGAGGGCCGTCGTCCTGTCCGTTCCACAGCAGCACCGGCACGCGCGAGGACAGCACCGCGTCCTTGGCGCCGTCGACCTGGCCGAGCGCATTGAAGCAGGCGCGCACGCCGCCTTCGAGATCCGGCGTCACCCATTCGGCGAGCTCCGGGACGGTGCGGCGCGCAAAGGTGATGAAGGCGCCATAGGTCAGCGGGCCGGCATTGCCGCGCGGCAGTCCGGTGAGGAAGTCCCAGCCGCCGATCGCCAGCGACGCCAGCCGCGCCGGGAAAAACCGGGCGACACCGACCGCGACCCAGCCGCCCATCGAGTGTCCCACCACATGGGCGCGCTCGCCGCCGAGATCGTCGATCACGGCGACGATGTCGCCGGCGCGCTGCGCCTGATTATAGAGCGCCGGATCGGCGGGTTTGTCGCTCAGGCCATGTCCGAGCGAATCGACGCAAACGACGCGAAAGCGATCGGCAAGCGCGTCGACCACGCCACATTGTTTCCAGCTCGCGGCGTCCAGCAGGAGACCGTGCTGCAGCACGATCAGCGGCCCGGACCCCTCGACGGTGTAATGGATGCGCTGGCCCCGGTGATTGGCGAATGGCATTGATAGAGTTCCCCATGTTTCACGACAGGTGAGCGTGGCAGCGCCCGGATTCAAGACCTCGTTCCGGAACGGGAACCGCTCCGCACCGTCCGATCGCGGGCGGAACCTCGCCTTCAGCCGCCCCACACGGTGGCTTCGCTCCAGCCGAGATCCCTGAACTCGGCTGCCCGGAGCGGCGCTTCGCCGGCGGCGAAGAATTCGTCGAGCTGCGGCGGCTTCACGGTGGTCTCCGACAGCATCGCATGGGCCTGGCCGCGATGATGGATCTGGTGCTGAAACAGATGCATCAGCAGGCGGTCGCGTCGCTCGGTCTGCACCGAGGTGTCGCGATTGATCTTCACGATGTCCTCGAGCCGTTCAGGCGTCAGCACATCGCAGTGCACGATCAGCCGCTGATCGATCGCGCGCTGGGCACCTTTCAGCTGCGCCACTGACGGGTAGGGCACCTCGTTCGCCCACGCCTTCGGGCCGAGCCAGCCGCCTTCGAGCGCGTCGATATAAAACAGGTCGATGACATGAATGTGGTTCAGCGTCGCCTGCAGGCTCGGGAAGAACCCGGTCCGCGCCGCGGCGAACTCCGCCTGGCTGAGACCGGCGCAGGCCGTGAGCAGGCGATGATTGGCCCAGGCATTATTGTACGCAAAGGCGCGAAAGGTCTGAACGAGGCCTGCTTGCATATCGGCCCTCACTGGATTGACTGTTTCAGGCGGTCGCGGCGGCCGGCCGATCCGCGACAGTGATCGTGGTGCTTGCGCTGGTGACTTGATCCTCGCATAGCTAATCCATCGTGGTGCACTTCATCCGAGGACGGCAGCAGATGCAACTGGCAAAGAACGTGATCGACGTCGGCCTTTCCTCCAACGATCTCGAGCCGATGCTGCGGTTCTGGCAACAGGATGCCGGACTTCGCTTCGATCATGTGCAGCCGATCCGCCGCGGGCAGAAGCAGTACCGGCACGACGCGCACGGTTCGGTCATCAAGCTCAACCATCATGTCGAGCCGCTGCCGGATGCGGCGCCGAGCGGCTATCGCGAACTGATCATTGCGCGCGCGGGCGTCGAAACGCCGCAACACATGCACGATCCCGATGGCAACCGGGTTTGCCTGGTTGCGCCCAGACACGACGGCATCACCCAGATCGCCGTCGCGATGGCGGTGCGCGACCTCGCCGCGCATCGCAGGTTCTACGGCGACATCCTCGGCTTCACCGAGCAATCATGGTCGGGCGGTCCGGCGTTCCGCCTCGGCGACAGTCTGATCCTGCTCAAGGAAGATGCTGCCGCGACGGTCGATCCGGTTCGGCAGGCGCGCGGCTGGCGCTACATCACGCTGCAGGTCGCCGACATCGACGCCGTGCATGACGAGCTGCGCGCCAAGGGCGTGCGGGAAGGCCTTGCGCCGGTGACGCTCGGCGAGGTCGCACGGATCTCCATGATCCTCGATCCCGATGGCAACTGGATCGAGCTGTCGCGTCGCGCATCGATCGTTGGGAGCCTGTCCAACCGCTAGGCAGCAAATTTTCTGCCCGCCGGTCGGCGCCGATGATATGATTCGGCGAATGCATCCAATTTGATGATCGCTTTATGCAGTCGATTTTCAGGCCGCGGCGGGTTCATCGATCGATTTTGCCAGCGGCTATCGGCTCGGCTTGCCTGCTGCTGTTTGTCCCCGTCGCAAGCGCCCAACCTCTCGGCAATCCAGCGACGCCCGCCGCGCAGCGCGCAGAGCCGGCGCAGACAGAAACATCGCACACCGAAACGTCTCGTCCGGTTACCGACGCCGGAGTGCGTAACGCTGAGGCCGATCCGTCGGCGTCCGATCAGCAATCGTCATCCGTTCCGTCGCCGGCGCCTTTGCGTCCAAAGCTCGATGGCCCGCAGCAATACTGCAAGGCGTTGGAGGAGGCTGCATTGGAGAACGGCTTGCCGCCGGATTTCTTCGTCCGGCTGATCTGGCAGGAAAGCAATTTCGATCCCAACTCGGTCAGTTCGGCCGGTGCCCAGGGGATCGCCCAGTTCATGCCCGGCACTGCGCGATGGCGCGGTCTGGCCGACCCGTTCGAGCCATTGCCTGCCTTGCAGGAATCCGCGCGCTGGCTCCGCGAGCTGCGCGCGCAGTTTGGCAATCTCGGCCTTGCGGCGGCTGCCTATAATGGTGGTCCGCGGCGCGTTCAGGATTGGTTGGCGGGACGTGGAAACCTGCCGGGCGAAACACGCGCTTATGTCAGGATCATCACCGGCAAGTCCGCCGAGGAATGGGCGCAGGGTTCGCTTGAGGATCGAGTCCACACCGACGCGGCCATGGCCTGCGGTGACATCGTGCGCGGCATGCTCGTTCGGGCGCTTCCCGCGGGCCCAAGAGAGTCCGTGACAATCGCGCAGCAAGCTGCGTGGGCACCCTGGGGACTTCAATTGGCCGGCGGCCCGTCGCAATCGAGGGTCCTCGCCGACTACCAGCAACTTCAGAAACGATTTGCATCCGTGCTCGGCGATCGCGCACCGCTCGTTCTGAGATCGCGCATGGCCGGGCCAGGCTCGGCCACCTGGTATCTGCTCCGGGTCGCCGAGACGACCCGTGAGCGGGCTAACCAGCTGTGCGCCCGATTAGAGGCAGTCGGCGGGCGCTGCCTGGTGTTTCGGAATTAGGTGGCGCACCTTGCAGGTCGCTGCGATCGACGGCGTGATGAGGGCTAATTGGCGACAGAGCCCTCGACTGCAAATGTGTGGTACCTGGCGTATTTCTCGCCGACGGCCCGAACCTGCACGTAGGCTGGATCGTGCCGCCAGGCCCAAAGCGCCTCCATGCTCGGATACATATAGAGGACGACGCGCTTGGGTGGATTTCCATCAACGGCAACGACCTGCGAACCGGTTGCCGCCGCGCCTGCAGCCGCAATCAGCTTGCCGCCATGTGCCTTGATGATCTCCTTCGCTTTCGGGAGATATTCCCTGGCATAACCATCGGGATCGGTGACCTCGATCTGGCCGATCAAATAGGCGGGCGGCCTCGCTTCGCCATGCAGTGCTTCGCTGCCAAGAGCGCCGATCGCGGTACAACCCAACATGACCAGAGCCATCTTGCCTCCAGAATTCATGGGAGCCTCCTCCGCTGCCGTGCCGGTGCCGCAAGCCGCAGCCTGACAGGACTTTCCACGAGGCTTCTAAATACGTCCAATACATATATTTTCTTAAATCTTATGCTTGAATGGTATAAGCGGGCATGAACCTCCAACAGGCCCTCACGTTCCTGACGGTGGCCGAGCTCGGCACGGTCTCAAAGGCCGCATTGCGGTTGCGTGTCGCCCAACCGGCCTTGTCCAGGCAAATCATCGGTCTCGAACGCGAGCTCGGCTTGCAGCTCTTCGACCGCGTCGGGCGCCGGCTGCTGTTGACTGGCGAAGGCGAGCAGTTGATTGCGGGCTGCCGTCTGCTGCTCAACAGCGTCAGTTCGCTGAAGGAGCAGGCTCAGCTGCTCCGTCAAGGAGATACCGGGGTCCTAAGGATCGCTGGCTCGCCGCAACACATCGAGAGCGTGCTGTCAGAATTTCTCCACCGGTACGCGGAGCGATATCCCAGGGTCGAGATCAGGATCAGGGAGGGGACGGGCAGCGAGATATTGGCGATGCTCGAACGCGGGGAAGTTCATCTCGGCCAAAATTTGCTGCACGCCGTCAGACTGAACGAACAGCACTTCGGCAGTCTTCCGCTTGGATCGGTACGGTTACTGGCTGCTTGCCATCCGTCGATGCCACTTGGTCCCCGTCGCACGATCGAGATCGCTGACCTCGCCGAGCATCCGTTGCTGCTGCTGGACAGCGGGTTCGGATTTCGGCGTGCTTTCGATGCAGCAAGTCGTGTGGCGGGGCTGAAACCGAAGATCACGTTCGAGAGTCGCAGTCCGCACACCTTGCTGGCACTTGCCGAGGCGGGGCACGGCGTCGCGATCGTTCCCTCCCAGCTTCAGTGCTGGCGCTACGAACTAAGGATTGTCGGTCTCACGCACAGGCGCCGTGTGTTGCAGGAGCCCCTGACCATCTCATGGGACAAGCGGCGTCCGTTGCCTCGTTTCGCGACTGACTACTGTGCAATGCTGGCAGCGCATATGCGGAAGACGTTTCCGATCACGCGCCCTACGGAGCCGGCTGTAGCAAAAGCAAGCGTTCGGTCCCGCGCCAAGCGAGTTCCACGCAAGGCGAAAAGTCCGGGCGGTTGAATATTGCGATTTGCGCCCGCGTCATCAGTCACGGAGTTCCCCGACGCCGCAAGCCTTACGCGAAACATGGTTCGGTTTATCGGAACGACAGCTCGGTGCAACTCCGCTCACCCGATCGACGGCGCTTCCGAGCTTGCCCTAGCGGATTAAGTGTGTATGCTTGCAGCGTTCGATTTGCCGTTGTGCCTTGTTGAATGGTCAAAGCGGCCCTTTTCCAAAGAACATCGTCGGTTGAAGGATGATGCGGACCAAGCGCGAATTCACGTGCGTCCGCTTTGGAGAAGACAAATGCCTACAGGTACTGTGAAGTGGTTCAACGGCCAGAAGGGCTTCGGTTTCATTCAGCCCGATGATGGCACGAATGACGTGTTCGTTCACATCAGCGCTGTCGAGCGGGCTGGACTTGGCGGTCTCGCCGAGGGCCAGAAGTTGTCGTTCGAACTCAAGGTCGACAAGATGCGTGGCAAGACCAGCGCCGAAGATCTTCGGCTGGCTTGAAATCGACCTGTCATTCCACGGATGTACTGGGATGACAGCCGCGGCCCGCTCGATCCCCTGATGGGTTGAGCGGGTCTCGCTGCTTTTCAAAGGGCTCATTCGCTCATGGCCAAGAAGCCGGAAGAACTTTCCGCCGAGCGCCTGGCCAAGGCCCAGCGCCAGCGGCTTGCCGCCGAGGCCGGTGCGCAGGCAATCGCCGAGGTCGAGCGCGATGCGATCGCCGTGCGCAAGAACATGGTGCGTCTGCGGGCTCTCCGTGAAGCGCGTGACGCCGAGGTGGCCGCGCAGGCCGGCCCTGCACCATCAGCGCCTGCGGCCAAGAGGACCAAGCGGATCAAGCGCATCGTGCGCTGAGCTGCGCACTCCCCGCATCCTCGATCACGTCGCTGAAGCTGCCCTGTTTTTTGACCGCCACGCTGGAATCGCTATGGGAAGCAGCGTGGACTGGTCATGCCTCTCCGGGGCGACTCTCGCCGTCTGCACCGGACTTCGTCGCCACATTTCGCAAGGTCGGCAGGAACGATCGAGAGCCGGGCCATATTATCATGGCGATGAAGTACTATTTCGATCTCCGTGACGGTTGCGGCTTGGCCCTCGACGAGGAAGGTCTGGTGCTGTCCGATCTCGCGGCGGTTCAAGAAGAAGCCGCGCGTGCTTTGGCCGACATGGTTCGCGATTCCGTTCGCGGTCACAATTTCGATCAGATTGCGATCGAAGTCCGGGACGACGACGGGCCCGTGCTTGAAGTGCGGATTGCATGGCGCATTCGCCGGTCAAATTCCTGAGTTTGGTTGCGCGCCGACGCCCTAGCACCTTGTTATGCCCAGACTGAGACTGACCTGAAACAATGGCCCTTCGTCCGTGCGGACCTCGAACGCCAGCAGCCTTTGCTTGTCCAAAGACGGGTTGTCTTTGGCTATGCTAAGCAGTGACTGCATCGCTTCGTGCGCGGCAGTTTCCTCGTCGCGTAGCTCGATGCCCTGTCTGTCGGCATAGAGTTCCTCGCCGTTGCGGATATCGAAATAGAAGCGGGTTGCCATTTGCGGCTCCCTTTTGTGCCGGGAGCTGCCCAGGCTCTCGAGTGCCGGCGCTCCAAGATCATCCGGCAGCGCCGCACTCTGCGCCTGTTGGAGCGAATTTGCTACTCGGCAACGATGCAGATTTTGGGGAACCGCCTTTCGTGTTCGCCATCGCGGTTCAGCCATGATCTCGGCGTTGCTTGCACCGTCGGACAGAACTCTCACGATTTGCGATTGCGTCTTGCATAGCCGAGATAAGTGCATAGGTTTGGAGGATCGACTGGCCTTGAGCCTTGTAGATCGGTTCCGGTGGGACCCTTTTCCAAAGACATCGTCGGATGAAAGCGAGGACGCGTGCTCGTAGCACCGCGGCTGAAGCTTCCGCGACGTTGTTGGTCGGCTGCCGTTCCACGGATGTACTGAAATGGCGGTGCGGCCCGCTCTGTCGCTGATAGAGCGGGGTACCGTATTGTTCATTCAATGTGCGTTGTACCGCGAGAGAGGTGATCCGTTGCAAGTTCTTGTCAGGGACAACAACATCGACCAGGCGCTTCGAGTTCTAAAGAAGAGGTTGCAGCGCGAAGGCGTCTTCAGAGAGATGAAGCGCCGGAGATCGTTCGAAAAGCCATCGGAAAAACGGGCTCGAGAGAAATCCGAGGCCGTGCGGCGAGCCCGCAAGCTTGCCCGCAAGCAAGCGATCCGGGATGGATTGATCGCGGCTCCTCCGCGGAAGCCCAAGTTCCCGGCGTCCAGACCTTCGGCGCCAAGGCAATCACCACAACTGCCACAGCAAGCAGGCGGCACACGGGAGACCTAGCCCGTACCGATCCTGCTGGAAGGATCGTGCAAGATGACGCGGCGATCTTATCGAGGCAACGGATGCCTCCAGGAACGCATCTCCGATGAGATCTGTCGTCGGCGAGCCGTGGATCGGGATGTTCGATCGCGGCACGACGACCGACGGCGACGTGCGCAAAACCTGGCCGGCATGGCCATTAACGCAATGGCGGATCATGCCGCCAGCCAGTTCGATCAGGCCGCTCGCAAGCGTGACTTGCTCGATGGCCCCGAGGAGTTTCGCGCGCTTCGCGCGGACCGCTGACAAAACGTATGATTCGGCGGTAGACGCAAAACTCGATGTCGTCCCGGGCAAGCGAGGCGCGACCCGGGACCCATAACCACAAATGCCGATTGGTTTGCAAAGCCGGAGCCACAGCTCGTTTTAAAACGGAAGGCTGTGGTTATGGGTCCCTGCTTTCGCAGGGACGACAGTTGTGATGAGGCACGTCGTGTGCATCAAACGAGCGAGGAGGACCCTTGGCGAGTACAGCGCTTTGGGCCCTCTCACCTCGCAATGACGGTGGAAAGTATCTTACCCCGCCAGCACCGCATCCGCGCCGGTCACGGCCTCGGCGCTCTCGGTCACGGTCTTTTCCAGCGACGGCGCCTGCACGGCGATGTTCTCGGCGAAGAAGCGCGCCAGCGCGACGTAGCGCTGCGGCTCGGCTTCGCCATTCGCCTTGGCGGCCAGCGCCTCGCCGGCGAGCATGCAGCCGCCGAGCGTTGCGGCGAACAGCCGCAGATAGGGCGTTGCGCCGGCGAGTGCCTCGTTTGGGGCCGAGGCGAGGCGCTCGAGCAGCCATCTGCTGGTGCGCTCCAGCGCGGCGTGCGCGTCGCGCAGCTTGGCGCCCGTGGTGCCGAACGCCGGATCGTTGGAGGTCTCCACCTGCTTGATGACGGCAGCGAGCTCGTCGAGCAGCGCCCAGACCGAGGCGCCGCCATTGGCACCGAGCTTGCGGGTGACGAGGTCGATCGACTGGATGCCGTTGGTCCCCTCGTAGATCGAGGTGATGCGGGCGTCGCGATAATGCTGCGCGGCGCCGGTCTCCTCGATGAAGCCCATGCCGCCATGGATCTGCACGCCGAGATAGGCGACCTCGTTGCCGATATCGGTGGAGAAGGCCTTGGCGATCGGGGTCAGCAGCGCGCCGCGCGCGGCAGCGTCGGCGCGCACCTTGGCGTCCTTGGCGCGCACCGAAACGTCGAGCGCGACCGCGGTGGCGTAGCAGATCGTGCGCGCCGCCGCCGTCATGCTGCGCATCTGCATCAGCATGCGCTTGACGTCGGGATGCACGATGATCGGATCCATCCCGTCGCCCTTGTGGCCGATAGCCTTTCCTTGCCGGCGCTCCTGCGCATAGGCCAGCGCCTGCTGATAGGCGCGGTCGGCAATGCCGACGCCTTCGAGGCCGACGCCGAGGCGGGCCTGATTCATCATCGTGAACATGCAGCGCATGCCCTGGTTTTCCTCGCCAATCAGATAACCGATCGCGCCACCCTTATCGCCCATCGTCATCGTGCAGGTCGGCGAGGCGTGCATGCCGAGCTTGTGCTCGACGCCGCTGGCATGGATGTCGTTGCGCTCGCCGAGCGAGCCGTCGACATTGACCAGGAATTTCGGAACCAGGAACAGGGAGATTCCCTTGGTGCCCGAGGGGGCATCGGGCAATCGTGCAAGCACGAAATGCACGATGTTGTCGGTCATGTCGTGCTCGCCATAGGTGATGAAGATTTTGGTGCCCTTGATGCGATAGGTGCCGGCATCAGCGCGTTCGGCGCGGGTGCGCAGCGCGCCGACGTCGGAGCCGGCATTGGGCTCGGTGAGCTGCATCGTGCCGGTCCACTCGCCGGTGACCAGCTTCTCGAGATAGATCTTCTTCAGCTCGGCGCTGCCATGGGCATCGAGCGCCTCGATCGCCGACAGTGTCAGCAGCGGGCAAAGGCCGAAGGCGACGTTCGATGCGCTCCAGATCTCGGTGCAGGCGGCGTTGACCGCGAGCGGCAGGCCCTGGCCGCCGAACGCTTCCGGCCCCGACACCGCGTTCCAGCCCGCGGCGGTCCAGCGCTGATAGGCGTCGGGCCAGCCCGGCGCGGTCGTCACCTTGCCATTGCCGAGCTTGATGCCGTGCTCGTCGCCGACACGATTCAGCGGCGCCAGCACATCGGAGGCGAACTTGCCGGCTTCTTCCAGCACCGCAGCGGTGATGTCGCCGTCGAAATCGCCGTAGTGGCCGGCCTCCACGGCGGCAGCGAGCCCCGCACCGTGATTGAGGGACAGCAGGATATCGTTGATCGGCGCACGGTAGGTCATGGCGTTACTCCCGACGAGGCGTTTGAAATTGTCATCCCATGAAACCGGCGGCCTCTCAACAGTCCGAACAGACATCGCGCGGTCTGTTTCGGCCACCGCGGCGTCGCCCTATAATAAGAGTACCGTCATCATCCTGCGGCTTTCGTGCCTTTTCGATCGCCGCCCTGTTGAAATGGCGGGACTCACCCTATAGACCGACGTGGCCTTCGATCGGCGCGTTGGGGCGTAGCCAAGCGGTAAGGCAGCGGATTTTGATTCCGCCATTCGGAGGTTCGATCCCTCCCGCCCCAGCCAGCAAACAAGTCATTGATTTTAATAAAGGAAATCATTCTCCCCGGTCGAGCCCCTGCCGCCATTTCAGGCGGATTGGTCCGGCCAGCTGGAAAATTGTGCCGCTTTCGTTTCCATGGCGGCGGGCGACAAGCCCCCGAGTCGCCCGGAGACGCAGGTCAACGGGCGATCGTACTCACGACATAACGACGGATCTGACGTGGCGAATACCAAGAAGGCCCGCGCTGCTGCTGGCGCGAAGAAGAAAAGCAAGGGATCGGCGCGTTCCGGGATCTCGTCTTCCTCACCGCTTGGCATGCTGGCGCTCCATCTTCTCGAGCAATGGAAGAAGTCCGGACGGGACGGCATCGTTTTCCTTGCGGAAAGCGAGAACAGGGCCGAGCGCCTCGGCAGCGTGCTGCATTCGCTCGATCCCTCGGTCGAGGTGCTGGTGTTCCCGCGGCTGAATACCTTGCCCTTTGACGGGCTGGAGCCGTCACGAGAGATCGCCGGCAGGCGCAGTTCGGTGTTGAGGCGCCTCGCCAGGAGCAAGAAGCCGGTGTTCCTGGTATCGACGGCGGAGGCGATCATGGAGCGGTTGCCGTTGCCTGCCAGCTCGGCGCGCCTCAGCATCAGCCTGAAGGTGGGGGCGGGCTATTCCGAGCAGGAACTCAAGGATCGTCTGGAAGCTCTGGGATACGATCTCGACGAAGAGGCGGATTATCCCGGCAGCGCTCTGTTCCACGGAATGACGTTCGAGGTATTTCCCGCGGGCGCGCTGGGGCCGTTCAGAATTGAGCATTCCGGTGGCGTGATCCGCAGAATCGCAGGTGTCGATCCGGACGAGCACGACGTCGTGTTTGACGCGGAGGAACTGCACATCGACCCGATGTCCGAACGGATCGCGTTGGGAGGCAAGCGGGTCCAGCGGGCGGCGCTGCCGGATTATTGCCAGCGCGCGCACTGGATCGCGGACGCAGGCGTTTCGGGCCACGCCGATAGCTGGCTGAGCACGATCAAGGAGGCGGCCGGCCGCAGGGAGGCGGAGCGCGAGTATCTGGGGCCCGCTGACTGGAAACGGCTGGCCAAGCGGATGAGCTCGCTGCCTCGAAAGGCGGCTTTCATCGCCACGCCTGACTTCTCGAAGGTCGCCTCGTCGCGGAAAGCTCTTCGCGCATTCGTCGCCGACACGGAGCGCAGCGGATCGCGGCTGCTCTTTGTCGCGGCGGTCGAGGACGATCTGCGCGCGATGGAGCGAATGAGCGGGATCAAGGCGGAGCGCTTCGCCGACTGGAACGAGGCGGCGAAAGGGCGGGGCGGCGAAGGCGCACTGTTGGCCGACTTCGACACCGGCTTCATCGGCTCAGGGCGCAAGCCGCTCGTCGTCGTGACGGCGACCGACGTGCTCGGCAGCAGGGCGCATCATCCGCAGCCCATGGCGAGAGCCTGGAGCTCGGCTTTCGATCATCCTGACGTGCCGGAGCGCGACGCGGTCGTCGTGCATCTGCAGCGCGGGCTGGCCGTGCTCGATGGCTTGCAGACCCTCGATATGGGGAAGGGATCATCGCGCGAGATGGTCAGGCTGGCCTTTGCCGGGGATGATGCCGTCCTCGTTCCGCCGGCCGATCTTGCGCTGATCTGGCCGTATGCTGCGGAGCTCGGCAAGCTGGCACTGGACAGGGCCGATGGCAGTACGTGGTGGACGCGCCGTACCAAGGCGGAGCAGGAAATTCAAACTGCCGCCAGGGCGCTTGCCAAACACATCGCGCAACGGCGCCGCCGGCGCGCTCCCAAGCTGGTCGCTCCCGGTCCCGCATATGAGCGGTTCGTCGCGCGCTTTCCCTATTTCACGACCGTCGACCAGGCGAAGGCAATTCGCGACGTCCTGGATGATCTGGCGTCCGGTCATCCGATGGATCGGGTCGTCTGCGGCGACGTCGGATTTGGCAAGACCGAGGTGGCGTTGCGCGCGGCGGCGGCCGTAGCCCTGTCGGGCAAGCAGGTTGCCGTCGTTGTGCCGACGACTGTTCTGGCAAGGCAGCACGTCGCAACCTTCCGCAAACGGTTTGCACCGCTTGGCATCGAAGTGGGAAGCCTGTCGCGGGCGACGTCGGCTCCGGAGATGAAGGAGACGAAGGAGGGCCTGCGAAGCGGCAAGATGAAGGTCGTGGTCGGCACGCAGGCGATCGCATCGAAGGACGTGAAGTTCGCCAAGCTGAGCCTGGTCATTGTCGACGAAGAGCAGCACTTCGGCGCGGCCGAGAAGGCGAAGCTTTCAGGCCTGGCGAAGGGCGCCCATACGCTGTGGATGAGTGCCACGCCGATCCCGCGCACGCTTGCGGCGGGACTTGCGGGATTCAGGGAGCTGAGTGTGATCGCATCCCCGCCCGTTCATCGGCTTCCGGTCGCGACCAAGATCGCTCCGCTCTCGGACGCCGCCATTGCCGCCGCACTGCTGCGCGAGCAGCGACGTCACGGGCAAAGCTTTCTGATCTGTCCGCGTATCCAGGATTTGGATCCGATGCTGGCGCGCGTGCAGTCGATGGCCCCCGAACTGCGCATCGTCTGCCTGCACGGCAAGCTGCCCGCCGACGAACTGGACGATCGAATGATGAGTTTCGTCGAAGGTGAGGCGGACGTTCTGCTGGCGACCAACATCGTCGAAAGCGGTCTCGACATCCCGAGGGCTAACACCATCGTGGTCTGCTGGCCGGAAAAGTTCGGTCTGGCACAGCTCCATCAACTGAGAGGCCGGGTGGGACGCGGCGGGACACGCGCCTTCGCATACATGCTGACCGAATCCAGTTCGGAACAGTCCGGGAGGCGTTTGGCCGTTCTGGAGGAGTTCAGCAGACCGGGCGCCGGGTTCGCGATCAGCGAGCGGGATCTCGACCTCCGAGGCGCCGGGGATCTGCTTTCGGAGCGGCAATCCGGCCACGTGCAGGTGTTCGGTCCGGTGCTCTACAGCCACCTTCTCAAGCAAGCCTCGGAGAAGACCAACGACCGGTCCGCCGATCTGTGGGTGCCCGATCTCAACCTTCCGCTCGCGGATTTGCTGCCCAGGAGCTATGTGCAATCGGAATCCGTGCGGCTTGAAATCTATGGCCGTGCCGCGAGGTGCCGGAGCGAAGACGATCTGGAAGATCTCGAGGAAGAGACCTCGCGCCGCTTCGGCAGGCTGCCCTCGGCCGGTCGGGATTTCTTCGCCGCGGCAAGGCTCAGGATCGATTGCAAGCGGCGCGGAATCGTGAGGCTCGATGTCGGCCCGGAGGCGGTCGCGGCGACGTTCCTTCCCGGGAGGCTGCCGAAATCCAGGGCACGATCGCTCGAGCGCGACGGCGATCGCGTGTTCTATTCGGACAACATACATGAGCCGCCTTTCGAGCGGATCGAGGATCTCCTGGACATTCTGGACGAGTGAGCGCGACGCGACTCCGTCGCAGGCGAGCCTTGCGGGTGCGTCGCGCACAGCAGAGATATTCAGCGCGCGGGTGCCGCGGAGAACAAATCGACCGATTCTGCAGGCTGACATCCCAGTGACATGTAGCATCGTTACTGCACATGGGTGGCAAACCGCCGCCGTCATTCGGCCTGCTCCGAGCCATCGGAAAGCCCCCTTCCAGGCGCGAGTCGACGGTATTAGGGGCGGGTTATGTTGTTCAAATCGCGGCGTTTTGGGCCAAAATGCCGTGCCCGGATACCGGAATCAGCGCTGCCGAAGCCGGCTCCGCTTTTCGCTTTCTCCGCAGGACACCCGTTTTACACACCGTTCCGCGCGGTGTTGCCCGATCTTGTGCCCGATAACGGTAACTGAAATATTCGTCTTGTATTTCAATGGTTTGCGGAAGTGTCGCAGGTCAAATGCCCGTGATATTTGTGCAACATTTGCCCGAAAACAGCCGCAACTTGCCCCAAACCGAGCGGTCTTTTGTTGCGTGATCGGGGGCCTTCTGTCTCATATGGAACTACGACGGAGGGGGGCATCCCGAGGTCGTCCCGTTCTAGGTGGTTCGCTTAAGTCCCTCGCGTTCATGCGGGTGTGTCCGAAGGCGCGAAGCGACTAAGCGGGGATTTAAGGGACAAGGGAACCAACCTGAGGGTGTTCTGCCCGGCGGATCCGGAACCTTCCCTGAGATAGAGCAACTTGGAGGTTTAACATGAAGATGGTTAAGAGCCTTATCCTCGGCTCGGCGGCGGCTCTCGTCGCGGTCGGCGGAGCTCAGGCGGCCGATCTTCCCGTCAAGGCCAAAGCGGTCGAGTACGTGAAGGTTTGCTCCCTGTATGGTCCCGGATTCTACTACATCCCGGGCACCGATACCTGTATCAAGCTGGGCGGCTACCTGCGCGCAGACGTCGTGATCAACGGCAACACCGACGCCACCGGCAACACGGGCGGCGCTGGCGGTGCCAACAACCGTTTCACCAACGGCTACACCTGGCGCTCTCGTGAAGACCTGAACATCGATACGCGCACCGCGACCGAATACGGCGTGGTCCGCACGTTCTTCGATGCGACGTTCTCCTGGACCTCGGACAGCTACGCCGGTCAGGGCAACGGCTCGACCGTTTACTCGCCGATCGGCGCGGTTTCGGCTCCGAACAACGCCAACTCCGGTGCGGTTGCGGCTGGTACGGTCGGCGTCTACTACGCCTTCATCCAGTTCGCCGGCTTCACCATCGGTAAGGCGGTCTCGCAGTTCTCGGCTCCGTGGGCCAACTATCCGGGCAACAGCTGGGACGGTCTCGTCGGCGGCGGCGGCACGATCACTGGCGTGAACCAGTTCACCTACACCGCGCAGTTCGGCAACGGCGTGTCGCTGTCTCTGTCGGCTCAGGATCAGTCGGCCTACTATCAGGCTGGCGTGGTCAACCTCGGTGCGCCCGTCAACTTCGGCGTTCCCGGCAACACCAACGTGTTCGGCATCAGCGATTACGCTGGCACGATCGCTCCGGATCTCGTCGCGATGCTGCGCGTCGATCAAGCTTGGGGTCTGTTCCAGGCATCGTTCGCCGCGCATAACAACCACGTGGCCTACTACGGCGGCACCGAGTTGACCGGTCATCCGGACGACAAGTGGGGCTGGGCTGGTCAGTTGGCCTTGTCGATCAAGAACATCCCGACCGGACCTGGCGACACCATCAACTTGCAGGGTGTCTACACCAACGGTGCGACCCGCTACAACATCCAGGACCTGGCTGGCTTCGCCGGTGGCAACACCATCTTCGGTGGAACGAACGTCCCGGGCGCCTATCAGAGCATCGGCTTCGGCCTCGCGCCGGACTCGATCTTCGTGACCGGCGGTCAGCAGCAGCTGATCACGACCTACGGCTTCCGCGGTGCATACGTGCACAACTGGAACCCGAACTGGAACACCAGCATCTATGGTGGCTGGGCCCAGGTTAACTACAACAGCACGTCCAAGGGTTACATCTGCGGTCCGGCCGGCAACGGCGTCGGTGGCTCGCTGAGCAACTTCTTCGGTGCTGGTGCGGCTCTGACGTCCTGCAACCCCGACTACAGCATTGCGCAGCTCGGCACGCAGACCCAGTGGACCCCGGTGAAGAACCTGACCTTCTCGGCCGACTTCACCTACACCCGTCTGGACCAGAGCTTTGCTGGTACGGTCGCCTTCCCCGGCAGCGCCGCGATCGGCAAGCCGGCTGCGATCTACGAGCTGAAGGACCAGAACACCTACACCATGCTGCTCCGCGCTCAGCGCAACTGGTAATACCGGTTGATCTGACTGCGATCTAACAGAGCCCCCGGCGCGCAAGCGCCGGGGGTTTTGCTTTGTCATGCCGGTTCTGGCGCGTCACGCGGCGAGCATCTCGCGCACCATCGGCACCACCTTGCTGCCATAGAGCTCGATGCTCTTCATCAGCTTGTCGTGCGGCAGCGGGCCCGCCGAGTATTTCAGCTGGAAGCGCGCCGCGCCGAGCGCCTTGACGGTCGCCGCGATCTTGCGGGCAACGGTTTCCGGCGCGCCGACATAAAGCGAGCCGTGCTCGGCCTCAGACACGAACTCGTCGCGGCCCATAGGCGGCCAGCCGCGCTCCTTGCCGATTCGATCGCGCATGACCTTGTAGTCCGGCCACAGCTCCTCGCGTGCCCGCGCGTCGGTCTCGGCGACAAAGCCAGGCGAATGCACGCCGATCGGCTTCGGTTCGCGGCCGAACTGCTGGTAGGCGCGCTGGTGCAGGTCGACATAGGGTGCAAAGCGCTTGGGATCGCCGCCGATGATGGCAAGCATCAGCGGCAGGTCGTAATGCGCCGCGCGAACCACCGATTCGGGACTGCCGCCGACGCCGATCCAGGTCTTCAGCCGGCCGTGCTCGACCGGCGGATAGACCGACTGGCTCTTGAATGGTGGCCGCAGCTTGCCCTGCCAGGTCACCGGCTCCTGCTTGAGCAGTTCGGTGAACAGGTCGAGCTTCTCCTCGAACAGCTCGTTGTATTGCCTGAGGTCGAAGCCGAACAGCGGGAACGACTCGGTGAAGGAGCCGCGGCCGAGGATCACCTCGGCGCGGCCGTTCGAGACCGCGTCGACCGTGGCGAAGCGCTGGAAGACGCGGATCGGGTCGTCCGAGCTCAGCACGGTCACCGCCGAGCCGAGGCGGATGTTTTCGGTGCGCGCGGCGATTGCCGCCAGCACGGTTTCGGGCGTGGAGATCGCAAAATCGGCGCGGTGGTGCTCGCCGAGCCCGATGAAATCGATCCCGAGCTGATCGGCCAGCACCGCTTCGTCGACGACGTTGCGGATCACCTGGGCGTGGGGCAGCGGCGCGCCGGCGGCGTCGTTGGTGACGTCGCCAAACGTATCAAGCCCGAATTCGACGGAGGTCGTCATAGTCAGTCCGGTTGTCGGCGTGGCGGAGCATCCGCCACGGGCTACCCATCGCACGCAGGCCGAAAGGTCGGGTTGCTGCGGATCTATCCGCAAGCCTGCGCTGTGGAGCCTTGGGTTGGAGATACCGTTGAGCTATTGCCGGTTCAGGGGGCCGGCAAGGTCACGCCGCGAAACGCAGCGTTTCCAGGCCCGCTTGGGAGCAGCATGCGGCAATCAGCCCGGGACCACCAGGAAGCCGGCGCGCGGGAAATGCACCACCACCTCGCCGGCGCGCTCATCCGACCGGCGGATCGCAATGTGTTGCGCCGACAGCGAAACGATCTCGCCGTGCACCGGGACCTTGCCGTAGTCATCCGGCATCACGGCAACGACGTCGCCGGGCTTGCGACCGTTCGGATCCATGGGGTCGCCGAACACGGGCGACTGCGGCTGCTCCTTCGCGGCGATCTCGAGCGCGTCGGCCGACGACATCTCCGTGCGCGTGCCGTGGCCGATTGCGCGGATGCGTTCCTCCCATGCCGCAACACGCGGCACGGACTTCATGATCTCGTCCATCGAGGCGAGGCTCTGCCGCGCGTACCACACGTTCATGTAGGCGCTGACGTCCGCGAGGCTGAACTCGCCGAACAGCCACGGCCGGCCGTCGCCGAGTTGCGCCTCGATCCAGTCGACATTGGCGCGGAACTGGTCGCGCATCTGCGGCAGCGCCGCGGTCATGGCGGCGACGTCGAACTTGCCGCCGCGCAACTTCTCGCGATCCTCGATGAAATCCCTCGGGACCTTGTCGCCGATGAAGCCGAACACGAGGTTGACCGTGTTCTGGAAGAACGGCCGGTCGGTCCACATGCCGAGCGCCCAGGGCATGCCGGCATTGCCCGCCGGAAACAGCGTCGGCGTCGGATAGCGCCGCTCCAGCTCGCGCATGATGATCTGGGTGTCACAATAGATGTCCGCGCCGATCTGCATCGTCGGCGTGCGGCGATAGCCGCCGGTCATCGGCATCAGGTCCGGCCGCGGCATGATCCGGGAGATCCGCACCGAGTTCCAGGCGAGCTTCTTGAATCCGAAGATGATGCGGATCTTCTCGGAGAACGGCGATTGATCGAAGTGGTGCAGGATCGGCGTGGGCTGCGACATGGCCTTCTCCCGGGACAGGGTGCGATCTCGACGGACCTTGCCGCATAAGCTGACAAGATTCCGGCCGATCGCAACCTATTTTCACGGGTGAGAACGGCGCAGCGCTTTCAGAACTGCTCCGCCCACGGCCGCAGGTCGAGCTCCAGCGTCCAGGCGCTGCGGTGCTGGTGATGCAGCACCCAATAGGCGTCGGCGATGGCCGCGATGTTGAGCATGCCATCCGGTCCGCGCTCATCCTTCAATTGGGGACGCATGCTCAGCAGGCGGTCGCCCTCGATCCCGCCATCGACCACAACATGGCCGACATGGATGCCCTGCGGCCCGAATTCCCGCGCCACGCTCTGCGCCAGCGCGCGCAGCGCGGCCTTGGCGGCGGCAAACGGCGAATAGTTGGCCTTGCCGCGCAGCGAACCGCTGGCGCCCGTAAACACCAGCGTGCCGCCGCCGCGCGCAAGCAGAGCGGGGATCGCAGCCTGTGCGAGCTGGAAACCGCCGAGCGCATGTTCGCGCCAGTGTTCCTCGAAGCGCTGCTCGCTGACCTTCAGAAACGGTGCCGGCCGGTTGGAGCCGGCATTGTGCACGGCCACCGCGAGCGGTGCGAGCCTCTCGGCCGCCTCGACGAAGCGCGCGACATCGGCCGCCGTGGAGGCGTCACCGACCACGTGCGCGACCGTCGCGCCGCTAGCGGCCAGCTCGGCCGCCGTCGCGGCGAGCTTGTCGGCGTTGCGGCCGGCGATCGCGACGGGATAGCCGCCGGCGGCAAAGCGACGCGCAATCGCGGCGCCGAGGCCGTTCGACGCGCCGACGCCGGCAATCAGTACGCTTCCTTGTACAGCGGTCGGCTCGAGGGTGGATCGGTCGTTCATGGCTCACTCCATCAAGCTGCCCGCGGCGCGGGCGAAATCATTCGTCGGACGCCATCGCGACGATGGCATCACGCACGGTGCGCAGAACGGCATCGGACCGCCTCTGATCGGTGAGGACGCGCGAGATCGCCAGCGCCCCGACCATCGCACTCACGGCGACGATTGCGTTGCTATCGTCATCGTCGCCGAACGTCTCGGCGACCTTGGCGATGAAGGATTCGATGTGCGGTTCCATCACCGCGCGGCACTGCGCATCGGCGCGGCCGACATCCGAGATCAGCGCGCCGATCGCGCAGCCCGACTTGGGCGAGTCGCGATGGGCGCGGCTGAGATAGCTCCGCACCAGTGTGTTGATATTGACCGGCCTGTCGGGATCGCGCGCCGCGTGAGCCGATGCTTCGCCTGCATTCAGCGCCTGTTCCAGCGCCGCGGCGATCAGGTCGGAACGTGAGGCGAAGTGCCCATAGAAACCGCCATGGGTCAGCTTCACCTGCTGCATCAGGCCGCCGATGCTGAGCGCGTCGAGGCCCTTGCCGCGGATCTGCGTTGCAGCCTCGTTCAGAATACGCTGACGGCTCCTGGTCTTGTCGGCCTGGGAATGGCCCATCTCGCCTGGCCCCTGTTTGACTCTCTTTCTGGATTATGACCATCATGCATCTGGATGACAACTATCATCCAGAAATTATCCGGTCACAAAGCAGGGAGGAACAGATGTCCGGCAGCGCGAGCGAAGGGCGGGTCCGCCACGAGCGGCACGACCACATCCTCAAGATCATCATCGACAATCCCGCGAAGAAGAATGCCTTCAGTCCGGAGATGATGACTGAGCTGTCCGACGCGCTGACGCTGCTCGACAATGACGACGGCCTCTGGGTCGGCGTGCTCTGCGCCGCCGGCGGCAGTTTCACCGCGGGTCTCGACATGCCGAAATTCTTCGGCCCGACGGCGACGCGCAAGCCGCTGCCGGAGGGCAACGTCGATCCCTTTGGATTGTCGAAGCGCTGCCGGAAGCCGATCGTCACGGCAGTGCAGGGTATCGTGTTCACCGTCGGCATCGAGATGATGCTGGCAGGCGATATCGTGATCGCCGCGGACGACAGCCGCTTCTGCCAGATGGAAGCCAAGCGCGGCATCGCGCCGCTGGCGGGCGCGCATTTCCGCTATATCAGCCGCGCCGGGTGGGGCGATGCGATGTATCACCTGTTGCTGTGCGACGAGTTCACCGCCGCCGAGGCGCATCGGATCGGCCTCGTGCAGGAAGTCGTGCCGGCGGGCCAGCAGGTCGAGCGTGCAATGGCGCTCGCGGAGATCATCGCGCGCAATGCGCCGCTTGGAATCCAGGTGACCAAAGAGGCGGGCCGCAAGTTCATCGAAGCCGGCGAACAGGCGGCAATCGCGATCATCCCGCAGATCCGCGAACGCGTGCTCAACACATCAGATGCGGCCGAGGGCATCAGGTCCTTCGTGGAGCGTCGCGCGGCGGTGTTTCAGGGACGCTAGTCCCAGGGCGCGCTAGTAGCAGGGGCGCTCGCCGCAGCGGCGCTCGCTGCGTTCACGATACGTGCCCGGATTGCGGTTGTGACAATGTTGTCGCAGCCGCATCAATTTCGATCACGCCGATCGTGCGACGACTCTTGTCGAGATTCGTCGAATCAGGGAGATTCGAGCCATTCATTAAATTCTGTTTCGTCCTGCTTTCACTCAAGCGTCCGGTATGGATTCCCATGACAAACGCACGAGTAGTAGTTGTCGGAAATAACAAGGGCGGCTCTGGCAAGTCGACAATTGCCATGCACGTCGCCATCGCGCTGATCAAGGCGGGTCAGCGTGTCGCCACCATCGATCTCGACAACAAGCAGAAGTCGCTGACGCACTACGTCGAGAACCGGCGCGACTGGGCGCGGGAAACCTCTCTGGATCTCGGCGTTCCCGCGCATATGTGCTTCGAGACGGTGAGCGGCAGGAGCAGCGAGGTCGAGACGCTCGGGCGCAGCGCGCTCGCCGAGATCGTCGAGCGGCTCGGCCGGTCGCACGATTTCGTCGTGATTGACTGTCCCGGCCACGACACCTATCTGACGACGTTCACGCATTCGCTGGCGAATACGCTGATCACGCCGCTCAACGACAGCTTCCTCGATTTCGACGTGCTGGGCACCGTCGATCCGAACGACTTCAAGGTGACCGGCATCAGCCACTATTCGAAGATGGTGGAGGAGGCGCGGCGCGAGCGCAGCGCACACGATCAGCCGGCATTCGAGTGGGTGGTGCTGCGCAACCGTCTCTCCACGCTCGGGTCACGCAACAAGCGCCTGGTCGGCGAAGCGTTGAGCGAATTGTCCAAGACGCTGAATTTCCGCTTGGTCGATGGCCTGGCCGAACGCGTGATCTTCCGCGAATTCTATCCGCGCGGACTGACCGCGATCGACGATGTCAGCCAGCTCGCGCTCGGTGGCCGGCCGACCATGTCGCATGTCACTGCACGGCTCGAGATGGAGCGGCTGATGACCGCCATCATGCTCGGCCATCTGGTGGCGCGCCCGCCGGAATCCTCCGACGCCAGCCGCGACGCGGCGTAAGGCGACGTCAGGCCGCTAACGGCAATGGGCGTTGCCGGTGCCGGCGACGGTCAGGAACGTGATCGTTGCAGGTGCGAAGACGATCGTTCCGGTAGCGGCCGCGTCGCCGTCCAGGGCTGGGATCCTGTCAGCGGCTCCAAGCAAAAGCGTCGCGCCATTGAGCTGAACATTGCCGTCGGCGGGCTTTGCGCTCGTTAGCGTGTAGCGTTGCGAGGCGGCTGGCAGCATGAGCTTGCGCTGTTTTCGCCGATCATTGTTGATGACGAGCAAGGCCACTCCGTCAGGCATTTCGCGCGCGCAATGCGCATAAACATGGAAGCCGGATTGCTCGGCGACACCGGCATCGAGCACAATGGTCCCCATCAACCGTCGCCACAGCAGCGCCGCCCAGTAGTTCGGCCGCGGCAGATGAGTTCGTTCGTCCAGCAGCCCGTAGTCGCTCGCGGCCAGCGTGTTATGCATCACCACCTGAACGCCAGCCTTGGCCAGCCGTCCGAGTTGATCGAGGTAACGGAACGTGTCGGTGAAGGTTTTAGCCCAGCGATTGCCGCCGCACGCGGTGTCGGCCGTCTCGGTCAGCCAGATCGGCTTTCCCGGTGCAAGCTGGTCGCGCAGCGTCTCGTAGAGGGCGAGGCTCTTGCCGGTTCGCGCCAACCATTCGTCCGACAATGCATGCCTTGCCTTGCGATCGCCGCCGCATCGGGCCGAGAGCGCGCCATAGTGATGGTAGGAGACCGCGTCGATGCCGGCTGCAGATGCGGCGAAGAGCGCTTGAACCTCAGCGGCGGCGCCGATCGTGCCGGGGCCGAGGATCGTCACGTCGGGCGCGGTGTCCTTCATGAAGGCGCGGAACGCTGCGAAATCCCTGCCGTAGGCCGCGGCATCGTAACCGTCAGGGGCGGCGCCGATGGTCGGCAGATCGGGCTCATTCATGAATTCGGCTGCGGCGATATGGCCGCCGGCCGATCGTGAGAAGTCAAGAAAGTTCCGGGCCTGTTCGGGGCTCCATTGCCCCGTAGCGTCACGCGCGCCCGCGCTGATCGCAAAGGACGTGACGATCGGAGCGTCGACGGCGTGCGAGAACTCGATCACGTCCCGCCACTGCCGTCGCGTCAGCACGCCGTTGAAGCCGGCCGGCGGTGCTGATGGCGGCGGGTCGAGATCCGCAAAGAACGTGCTGTTGGCCCAGGTCCCGCTGACGCGTAGATAGGCGGGGGAGAGGGCGGCGGCGAGCTTGCGCAGTCTGCCATCGTGCAGGTCGATCGGAGCGCGAGCTGCGAACCGCTCCGTTTCTGCACGCCGACGCGTGGCGGCGGTTGCATAGGGCTTCCAGAACCGTCCGCCGGTCACCTCGACCATTTCGATGTTGTAGGACTGAAAGCGCGGGTCGATGGTCGCAACGCGCGGCAGGGTCGCGACATTCAAGGCAAGCTCTGCCGCGGCTGCCTTCGTATGCGCGAAGGTTGCCATCGCCGAGACGGCGACGAGGCATCGAAGCGGATAAGCCCAGCGGTCGCGCACGGGTCCTCGCGGCATTCCGGATTGTGGCGTTCAGGATGCCGCCGCGGCGTGTTTGAATCAATGCGGGAGCGGACCTTGCGGCTCGTTCGCGATGCGATCCCATAGCGCGCGGATCATGTCCTTCATGACCAGCGCGTCCCGCCAGCGATCGGACAATTCCTTGCCGTCAGGCCCGGTGATGGCATAGGGCGCGGGACCGAGCTCGCACAGAAAGGTCAGGGTCGCGTCGGGCCCGGCGCGCTTGCGCCACGAGCGGATGCCGTAGTGCCACCAGCCCATGAATAGCGACACCCAGCCCTGGTGCTGCGGAAAGCCGAGCGAGACCTGCACCTGCTCGCGGCTCGCGATGCGACCGTGGATGCCCCAGGCGTTGTCGAGGATGCGATGGATCATCGCGTGGTTGACGTCGTCGACCGGCCAGGCGAATTCGCGGCCGACCAGATAATGCGAGAGATCGGCGGTGAGCCGCAGATCGGGAAAGCAGTCGAGCAGGTCGAGCATGAAGAACAGGTCGGTCGTCATGCGGTCGCGATGGGTCTCGACATGCACGGCGACGCCGGCCTCCGCGGCAAGCCGCCGCCAGCCTTCGAGCAGGGAATGCAATCTGCGAGCCGGCGCGGCCGAACGTCCGGCTGCAAATTGACATGATCGGCGCCGAGCTTGGCGACCAGCTCGAGCACCGGTTTCAGGTCGTCGACCGTCCTCGGGTAGCATTGCGCCTGCCAGATCATGCCATGCGCGCGAAGGAAGCTCGTCACCTCGCGCGCGAAGGCAGGATCGATGAAGCGCACGCCGGCGCCGTCAAATCCGGCATCGCGGATCATCGCGAGCTGGGTGTGCAGCGGCCATTCGCCCTCATCCGCAAGCCGCCGCTCCATCGCCCAGAGCGACTGCAGGACGCGCAGTTGCTGCGCCACCGATCAGGCCCGCGCCGGGATCGCCGCTGGCAGCTCGGCCTGTTCGCTCGCGTCGGCGTCGATGTTCTCCTGGTAGGTCTCGGGCCCGATCCAGATCGCAACGACGGTGCAGGCCGACAGGAACATCGCGTAGCAGGCGACCGGCCACCAGGTGCCATAGGCAGCCACCAATGCGGTGGCGACGAACGGCGCCGGTCCGCCCGACAGCAGCGAACCGAGTTCGCGCGCGAAGGCGAAGCCGGCGAAGCGGCGTTGCGGCGGGAACAGCTCGGCGAAATACGCCGCCTGCGGCCCGAACATCGCCGCCGTCACCACGGCGCGCGCCAGGATGAAGGCGAGCGCGATCATGATCCATTCCTTGGTGCCGACCATCCAGAAGAACGGGAAGGCGAGCGCCACGCCGGCCAGCGCGCCGAACATGTGGACCGGCCGCCGTCCGATCCGGTCCGACAATGCCGCAAATCCGAGGATCGCGAACAGCTCGACCGTGAATGCCAGCATCAGCGCGCTGAGCGCCTCCGCCTTGGGCACGCCGAGCGTTGTGATAACGTAGCTGAGACCAAACACCGGGAAGAAATAGCCGAGCCCGTTCTCGGCCATGCGGGCGCCGAGCACGACGAAGAAGTTGCGCGGGTGCCGTCGCAACGCCTCCATCGCTGGATTGCTCTCGACCTTGCCGCGCGCGACCACCGCCTCGGTGTAGACCGGCGTCTCGGTGATGCGCATGCGAACGAAGATGCCGACCACGATCAGGAGGAAGCTCGCCAGGAAGGGCAGGCGCCAGCCCCAGCTCATCAAATCCTCGCGCGGCAGCATGGTCACCAGCGCGAAGGCGCCGGCCGCAAGCAGATTGCCCACCGAGACGCCGAGCGGCGCGAAGCCGCCCCAGAAGCCGCGATGTTTCGGCGGCGCGTTCTCGACAAGGTAGATCACCGCGCCGCCATATTCGGCGCCGGCGCCAAGGCCCTGGATGACACGCATCGCGACCAGGAGGATCGGCGCCCAGATCCCGATCTGCCCATAAGTCGGCAGGAAGCCGATTGCGGTGGTGCCGATGCCGATCATCAGGAGGGTGGCGACCAGCACCGGCTTGCGGCCATAGCGATCGCCGAGAATGCCGAACAACAGGCCGCCGAACGGCCGCACCACGAAGCCGACGCCGAAGGTCAGGAACGACAACAGCGTGCCGACCACCGGATCGCTCTTCGGAAAGAACAGCTCGCCGAACACCAGCGCCGCAGCGGTGCCGTAGAGGAAGAAGTCGTACCATTCGAGCGCGGAGCCGACGCTTGCGGCCAGGATCACACGCAGGCGCGATGTGCGAGCGCCATCTCTTGCCATCTCGGTCATTCGTTTCCCCGTTATGTCTGTTTTTATGGTCGTCTTGATCGGGCACGATCTCCGCGCAAACGCGTTCTGCGTTGTCGCGGGGGATCATGCTCGTGAAAGCAGCAATGCCCGCGGCTTGGCCGCGGGCATTGCTCAGGTCTCACGCGGCGCGCGTGAAGTAGGATTTCTTCGACGCCGACTGTGTCTCGTAGATCGATCCTTGTCGCTTGGCCGGCGGCAGCGGCATGCGCACCGGCACGTCGGTGAGCCGCGGTGCGACCACCGGCGGACCAGCCAGCAGGCGGCTGTTGAACTCGTCGAAGTCCTTCACGCCCATCAGCGGCCAGGCGTCGCTGGCAGCCACTTCATAGAGCAGCAGGTTGCGCGGCCGGTTCGACGTGTTGGTCGCCGAGCCGTGCAGCGCGCGCACGTGATGGAACGACATGCTGCCCGCCTTGCCCATGCAGGGCACCGCGCGCTTGATGTCGTCCGCGATCTGGTCAGGATCGATCAGGCCGGCGAAGTGGCCGTCCTCGCCGTGATGATCCCACATCGTGTCGCCGGTGTGCGATCCGGGCGTCACCAGCATCGGGCCATTCTCGATGTCGCAATCGTCGAGCAGCACGCCGATCGCGAGGATGTCGTCATTGGTGTGCGGATAGAATGCCCAGTCCTGATGCCACTCAACCGGCGAGCCATATTGCGCCGACTTCATGTTGAGCTTGGAGCCGTGCAGGCGAAGGCCGGGACCGATCAGCTTGGTGAGGATCGAGATCACGGCGGGGCTGCGCACGATCTCGTCGAAGATCGGATGCACCTTGTGCGGCGCCTTGATGCGGCGGACGCGCGGATTGTCAGACGTATGCCCAGGCTCGAGATCGTAGACGTCGGTGTGCTCGCTCACGCTGGCGGCGCCGGCCACCAGCTCGGCGAGCACCGTGCGCACCTTGGCTAAGGTCTCCTGGTTGAGCACCTCCGGGACAACGATCACCCCGTCGCGCTTGTAAGCCTGGGCCTGCTCGTCCGAAATCATCCTGTTTCTCCCTCTTTGTTCCATGTTAGCGCTAACATATAGCGATGCTAGCGCTAACATCATGGCTTGGCAACCCGGAATCGGGCAGGCTCCGCCCCATGAGCTCCGAACTGACCGCCCCCGGGACCGGCCCGGCCGGTGCCGCGCCCACCCTTTCAGAGGTGGCCAAGCGCGCCGGCGTTTCCTCGATCACAGTGAGCCGGGTGGTGCGGATGCCCGACCTGGTCGCCCCGGAGACCCGGGCGCGGGTCGAGCGGGCGATGCGCGACCTCGGCTATGTCCCGAACCTGGTGGCGGGCGCGCTGGCGAGCGCGCGGACCAATTCGGTCGGCGTGCTGGTGCCGACCATCGCCAACGCGATCTTCGCCGACACGGTGCAGGGCCTGTCGGACAAGCTCGAGCCGCTGGGCTTCTCCGTGATCCTGGCGCAGTCACGCTATGACGCGGCGCGCGAGGAGCGCATGCTGGCGGCGCTGCTGTCGCGGCGGCCCGAGGCGATCATCATGGTCGGCTCGCCGGCGACCGAGGAGGGCAGCCGCCTGCTGCGCAATGCGCGCATCCCGATCGTCGAGACCTGGGATCTGCCGGCAAACCCGATCGACGCGGTCGCGGGCTTCGACAATTACAAGGCCGGCGTTGCGGTCGCGAAGCATCTGGTCGCGCAGGGCCGCAAGCAGCTCGCCTTCATCGGCGGCGACGATCCGCGCGGAACGCGCCGCTGGTTCGGTTTCAGGGACGAGGCACTGGCCAGCGGCCTTGCCGAGCCGCGCCGGCTGATCCTGGACCGCAAGGATTCCGGCAGCGTGGCGGCGCATGCACGCCTGCCCGATGTCGACGCGGTGTTCGCCGCCAACGATGCGCATGCGATCGGCTTCATGTCGGGACTGCGCAAGGCCGGGCTGCTGCGCGACGGGCCTGCATCGGCGCAACCGGTCGCCGTGATCGGGCTCGGCGATCTCGAAATGGGCCAGTTGATCTCGCCGACCCTGAGCACGATCAGCGTGCATGGCGACGCGATCGGCCGCACTGCGGCGACGCTGACGCTGGAGCGCGGCGGCGAGCGCCGCGTCGATCTCGGCTTCGAACTGGTGCTGCGCGACAGCGGCTAGTGTGCTGGATGCGAAGTTCGTGCGATTTCGCGGCAGCCACTTTCACGAACTTCGCATTCATAAAGCACACTAGAATCATAAGTTTGCTAGTGTCCTTATCGAATCCG